>DUDC01000028.1 GCA_012959465.1 Planctomycetaceae bacterium | reverse complement strand
GTCGGGTCGTCTCGATCGCCCGGAACAAAAAAACCGACACTAGCGCGCGGCGGCGCGTTTGCACGAGCGAAAATCCCCAGCGGCCTTGCGGCGGTGGACATCGGGTTTGGCAACTAGGGTGCCAGCCATTCAAAACGGATTCTCGTACCAAAAAACGCCGAGTTGATCTCGTTCCTCGCAGCACAAGACGTCCAGATCGCTGTCGCCATCAACATCGTACAGGACAACTCGGTCATACTTAAGGCCGAGTGGACCGCCGATCTCATGGCTTGTCCAACGGCCAGCAGTCGGTGATTCATTCCACGCCAACCATCGCATCCCGGATAAAGGGCCCTTCGCGTTCTCGCAGCTAAAGACAACGTCGTTCCGACCGTTGCCATCGACGTCGAGAACAGCTGCGCTTTTGCCAGTACCCACGCCGTCTGGAAGCGGTATCACATGTTCAGTCCATTTCGACTTCCCGGCCCGCCACCAAACGATCGCGTCCTTGTCGATAGCAATGATGTCCATCCGCCCATCTTGATCAAGATCGCCCCGCGCAATGAACAGAATCTGCCGATCATGGCCGCCAACATTGTGTCGTTTCCATGCCTCACCTTTTGACGCAGCATCGGCTCCTGGATACTCCAACCAATAAACGCCTCGATTGGGCCCCTTGCGGTCACTGACCAATACGTCCAGATCACCATCCTTGTCCATATCGGCGGCGATCAGCGACATGATCCAACCGGCATCTTGTAATTTGTGCCAACGCCAGGACTTCAGATCTCGCGCGTTCGAAGGCGCTTGTAACCATCCGACACTGCCTCCGTTTCCTTTGGAGCCAGTAACCAAGTCGATACCGTGTCTCGCATCGATCTGCATGGGCAGTGCATACATCCACATTTGTTGTTGTACAGTTGCGTCGAGAGTCTCCGTAGTCCAACGTTCAGCCTCGAGATATTCGGTGATTTTTTTCGGAGCCCAGTGGACGAACATGGACCGAGTGCGACCCTCGCAACAGCTGACAACATCGATCGCGCCGTCTCCATCAAGATCCGCGAACACGGCATCCTCAGGTGATTTCACCCGACCGACGGTCACCACCGGCCATTTTTGACGCACCTTGTCATGACCTGGATGGAGGTACACGCGGACGATCCCGCCTTCTTCCCACCCCACGGCGACGTCCAACAGGCCATCTCCATTCACGTCCTTCAGACGTACTCCATCGGCACCCTGCGACGTGTCATCGATCGTGTGTCGCTCCCACGTTTCGGCAGCCGACCTCTCCAAGCCGACGATCAGTACCAAAATGCCGAAACTGGCGGCGGAGATCGATCGTCTCGTCTTCATCGTTGTCTCTCCTGTAGGTGCTCTTTCGATCAACTCGATACGTTGGCGAGGCAATCTTACGCTGACGATCTCCTGTACACGGCGATTAACAGCCCACTTTAGCATCCCGTCGTGACTTCGCGACTGCTGGTGATGGCATTTCTCACCTTCAGGTGACAGAATAGTTTCGAATACCTGTTTGTCTTACTCTTGCTTTGCTTTCACTGCGGTTGAAGAACGACCGTACCACCGACGAGGATCTGATGCACCGACGTACTCCCTTGAGCACTCAGTTCATGGCGATTCCAGCAGTTGTTGCATTGGCCGCTTCTTTGGCGATGTCGTCCGCAACGCGTGCGCGAGCAGCGGAAATTGACTTTAGTCGAGATGTGCGGCCCATCCTCTCGAACAAGTGTTACGCTTGTCATGGCCCCGACGAGGGGCAGCGACAGGGCGGAGACGACGAGAGCGGCGGGCTCCGTTTTGATACGAAGGATGGTGCCTTCGCGGATCTTGGTGGTCGGGTCGCCGTTGTACCAGGCCGTCCGAACGAGAGTGAAATGATTAGCAGAATCAACGCGCTCGATGAAGCGGAAGTGATGCCGCCGCCCGATCATCCGAAGCAGTTGACGGCCGCAGAAAAACGAATTCTCACCCAATGGATTACCGAGGGTGCAACGTGGAGGGACCATTGGTCCTTTGTTGTCCCGCGACGTCATGTTGCCCCTCCGGCCAAAGCCAGTCAATGGCCGCGAAATTTCATTGACGCTTTTGTGCTTGACCGCTTGAAAAAGGAAGGTCTTACACCTTCTTCCGAAGCGGACCGCAGAATCCTGTTGCGGCGTCTGAGCTTCGATCTGACAGGGTTGCCGCCCACCACGGCCGACGTCGATGCCTTTGAAGCGGACAGATCGGAGAAGTCGTACGAAGCTGCCGTTGCGCGGATGTTAGATTCAGCCCATTACGGAGAACATATGGCAATGTACTGGCTGGATCTTGTGCGTTATGCAGACACCGTCGGATATCACGGCGATCAAGACATGAGTGTCTCGCCGTATCGTGATTATGTCATCAATGCGTTCAACACCAACATGCCCTTCAATCGATTCACTCTCGAACAAATTGCGGGTGACCTTTTGCCTAACCCGACTCAAGATCAACTTGTCGCATCCGGCTACAATAAATTGGGAATGATGTCGGCCGAAGGCGGCGTGCAACCCAAAGAGTACTTGGCTAAGTATGCGGCTGACCGTGTCCGCACGGCATCGGCAGTTTGGATGGGAGCCACATTGGGCTGTGCTGAATGTCATGACCACAAATTCGATCCGTTTACTAGCATGGACTTTTATCGATTCGCCGCGTTCTTCGCAGATATTAAAGAGCGGGGCCTATACTCGGGAGCTAACAGAGACGGCAATTGGGGGCCGATGGTCGATGTTACTGACGGCGAACTTCCAAAGTTGCTCAAACCGATTGACCAGAAAATTGCCGAGTTGCAAAAGTTGATCGATACATCTACACCGCAACTTGACGCTGCTCAGGTCGCATGGGAACGCAACCTCGACGTTTCAGTTGCCGATTGGAAAGTGCTAGAAACGGTCTCGGCGTCCGCGCTCCAAGGCGTTCAACTCAAAGTGCTGGACGATCAGTCGATATTGGCCTCAGGTCCCAACACGGCGAAGAACACCTATCGCATCAAAACAAAGACGCCGCTGGACCAAGTAATGGGGTTTCGAATCGAAGTTCTCCCCGATGCCTCATTGCCGAAGAAGGGGCCGGGACGCGCTGCCAACGGTAATTTTGTTCTCACTGAGTTCCGAGTGCAAATACCCAATTCGAACGGATCGGAATCGCAGGCCATTGCATTGCAGAATGCTTCCGCGACTGCGGAACAGAAATATGCTGGCGATTCAACGCCGTATGGTTTATGGAATGCCGCCAGTGCAATCGATAAGGATGTAAAAGGGGCGAATTGGGGCTGGGCGATTCTTCCGGAAGTAGGCAAACCCAATGAACTCGTGGTGCAGGTCGTCGACGTGATCGACAGTGCCAGTGAGAAGCAATTCGAATTCGTGTTGGAGCAGAACCACAACAACGGACGTCACAATCTGGGACGGTTCCGATTGTCGGCGACGTCCTCTTCACAACCCCGGGCTGTGCGAGGTGTGCGAACCGAACCGGAGGCAATCCAACACATCTTGGCAGTTCTGCCGGCAAAACGGACGACCGCCCAAAAGACGAAGCTCGCGACCTACTATCGCACGGTGGTGGCGCCGTTGCTCGACTCAGCACGAAAGCAGCTGACGGCGAGCAAGGCAGAGAAGGACAAGTTGACCAAGCAACATACGCGAACGTCGTTGATCACTGTAGCGGTGAAGCCTCGTGAGATGCGAGTCTTGCCCCGCGGCAACTGGATGGATCAATCGGGCGACGTCGTGCAGCCAGGCGTGCCTCATTTTCTGAGACAAATTCGAACGGATGACCGCGCGACACGCGCCGACCTTGCCGCCTGGTTCACCGCCGCCGACAACCCACTTACCGCACGCGTTTTCGTGAACCGTCTGTGGAAGCGGTTCTTCGGAACCGGGTTGTCCAAGGTGCTCGACGATCTTGGTGCCCAGGGCGAATCTCCCGCAAGTGCCGAATTGCTCGATACACTGGCAGTTGAGTTTGCCGAGAGCGGTTGGGATGTTAAAGAGATGGTAAAGTTGATTGTAATGTCTAGCACGTACCGACAGTCGTCGATGCCCCGGGCCGGCCTCCGCGATGTGGACCCCTACAATCGACTGTTGGCACGGCAGTCGCGGTTTCGATTGGATGCGGAATTGGTTCGAGACAACGCCCTGGCCATCAGTGGTCTACTGGTTCGCGATATCGGTGGGCGTAGCGTGAAGCCGTATCAGCCAGCAGGCATCTATCGCCATTTGAATTTTCCCAGACGAACGTACAAGCAAGACTCCGGACCCGATCAATATCGCCGTGGGATCTACACACATTGGCAACGACAATTCCTGCACCCAGCGATGAAGGCGTTCGACGCGCCCTCGCGCGAGGAGTGCACCGCCGAGCGACCGCGATCGAATACACCGCTAGCCGCGCTGGTACTGCTTAACGATCCGACGTTCATTGAATCCGCTCGCGTGTTTGCCACAACGGCGATTAAGGATGGAGGCGACGAACCGTCACAACGACTGGTGTGGATGTTTCGGAAGGCCTTGTCCCGTCAACCCAATGCAAAGGAATCAGCGGTGCTGCAAGGCTTGTTGGTGTCTAGCTTGGCACGGTACCGGGAGAGTCCGGCCGAGGCCGAAAAACTCGTGAGCATCGGACAATCCTCCGTTCCGGACGGACTGGACAAGGTCGAGTTGGCGGCCTGGACTTTGGTGGCACGGGTCTTGTTCAACATGCACGAGATCATCACTCGGAATTGACGTCAGGCCGTGAGAATCAACGTATTTTTCAACGAAACCTAGAGCTATCTAGGCGGGTCGGCGTCGTTGAGTTTTTTGGCTCGCACTCTATCGGCGAAAGTTGGGTCACCTGACTGCATGTCGTCCTTCCGAGCGGCTGTCGTCGAGAACAACGGAGGTGTTTCATGAACGCATTGCGGCCCGGTTTTTATTTGCTGCTGATGCTCATTGTGTCCGGTTCGGACCGCAAACTGATGTCGACCTTTCAGGCAAATCAACCGTCGGATTGGCTTGCCTCGGTCACCTCTGTATTCGAGAGAGAGACGGCTCGATCGATGCAGGAGTACCATGTGCCGGGTGTTGCAATTGCTGTTGTAGAGGACGGCGTGGTGGTGTGGCGACAACAGTTTGGAATTGTGGACAAATCGAAGGATGGCAAGGTGGCGTCCACAACTCTTTTCGAGGCGTGCTCGCTGAGCAAGCCGCTCTTTGCTTATGGGGTGTTACAGCTAGTGGAGCAGGGAAAGCTGGATTTGGACAAGCCGCTGGTGGAGTATTTGGAAAAGCCGTACATGAAAGGCGATGATCGGCACAAACGGGTTACGGCGCGGATGGTATTGTGCCATCGGACGGGCTTTCCTAACTGGCGTAAAGGACAGCTGAAAAATCCAACTCCTCCGAAGCTGCTATATGATCCGGGTTCCCGGTTCACCTATTCGGGTGAAGGGTATACCTTCTTGCAGGTCGTCGTCGAAAAGATCAGCGGTCAGCCACTCGATGAATTCATGCGGCAAAACGTTCTCGGTCCGATAGGAATGAAGCGAAGCACGTATCGTTGGAACGAGGTTACGGACGTCGCTGCGGCCGCCGGCCATGATGGCGCTGGGAAACTCAAGACGAACAAACCGCGATTCAAACTACCGAATGCTGCATTCACGCTTTTCACCACACCGGAAGAGTACGCTCTCTATCTCATTGAGATGATGTGCGAGGATCGTCATGCCAGTCATTCACTATCCAAGGTCATGCGTGACGACATGTTATCAAGGCACAGTCGCGGCAAGTCGGACGGGAGATGGTATGGATTGGGTTGGGCCATTATCGCAACCGACGGAGGCGACGAGTTTTACCATGGCGGAGCCAACGGTACCGGTTTTCGTTGCTTTTCTTGGTTTGATCCGCGTCATCACCGCGGCGTCGTTGTCATGGCAAACTCGATTGGCGGAGCCACACTTCATGCGGAACTCATGAAGGTCAGCGGGATTATTCCGTAGCCTGCCTCCGCCATACCGTGACGACTTGTCCGCGATCCAAGGTGATCTGTATTGGACATGTCTCGAGGCTTTGGTATTTTGTCGCGGCCTGGATGTTAAAGAGGTCAAGGAATGCCTGAATCTAAAGTCTGCGTTGTCGGTGCCGGATGTTGCGGTTTGGCGGCGTCAAAGATCCTCAACGAGCGCGGTATCCCGTTCGATTGTTTCGAGAAGGGATCAGGCATCGGCGGAATGTGGCGTTTCAACAACGACAACGGCATGTCGGCAGCATACCAGTCGCTGCACATCAATACGTCGCGCGACACGATGGCCTTTTCCGACTTTCCTATGCCGCGCGGCTACCCAGATTTCCCGCACCACTCGTTGATACTAAAGTACTTTGAGAGTTACGTTGATCACTTTGGTTTTCGTGACAAGTTGTCGTTCCAAACGTCGGTTCAATGGATTCAACCGCGGACCGACGGCGCCTACGACGTCATCACAGAAGATCGAAATGGTCGGCAGCGGACTCGCACCTATGCCGCCGTTTTAGTGGCCAACGGCCACCATTGGAAGCCGAGGGTACCCACCTTCGATGGTCAGTACACAGGACGAAGTCTTCATTCGCACGACTATCGAGAACCGTCGGCGATGGTTGGGAAACGTGTATTGGTGGTCGGTATCGGCAATTCGGGATGCGACCTGGCGTGTGAGATATCGCGAGTCGCCGAATCTACTTACCTTTCGACACGTCGCGGCGCGCACATCATTCCCAAATATCTATTCGGAAAGCCACTCGATCGGGTCGCGCCAACCTGGTTCTGGCGTTACTTACCGTTTCGAGTTTTCCAAATGTTGTTCGCTGCGACGTTGCGACTCTCACGCGGACGTCAGAAGAGGTTTGGGTTGCCGACGCCAGGGCACAAGATACTTCAGGAACACCCCACGATCTCGTCCGATCTACTGAATCTGATTGGTCATGGAAGAATAGAGATTAAGCCGAATGTGAGAGAGTTGGACGGAACGGATGTGCATTTTGTTGATGGGACCAGTGACCAGATCGACGTGATCGTTTACGCGACGGGTTACGACATTGTATTCCCGTTTTTAGACCAAGATGTGTTCTGCCCCAAAGGCAACGACACACAATTGTTTAAGCATGTCGTTCATCCGGATCAACCGAATCTATTCTTCATCGGATTGATACAGCCGTGGGGTGCGATCATGCCTTTAGCCGAACAGCAGGCCGAGTGGGTCGCCGACTTGGTCGAGCAAAGGGCCGGTTTGCCTTCTCGCGATTCGATGTTTGTCGACATTGAAAAACAACGCAAGAAAATGCAACGCCGCTATGTCACCGCGGCCAGGCATACGATTCAGGTCGACTTCTATCCCTATCTAGACGAACTGACGCGAGTGCGGAAGCGAGGGAAGAAGTGGGTTAGCCGTTACCCATCAACGCCGGTGCGAACGGTCAGACGACGGGCTGCTTGATGCGGCGCCTCGATGTAGTTTTCAATCCTAGTTCCACCGGCACGAGGCCG
>DUDC01000027.1 GCA_012959465.1 Planctomycetaceae bacterium | reverse complement strand
CGCGGCGCGGACTGGTGCCTGGCCACCTGAAATCTCATCTGTCTGCCTCTTGTCTGCAGAAGACGAACTTGAGGACGTGTGGGTAGCGCCTGGCGGCGACCCGTGGCGCTTGGACTCACCGCCGCCGTCACGCCAACGCCTTTCTTATGCTCAAATCCAGCTGCCGTCTCCAATGTTCCCAGCGGCCGATTTTGCTCCAAGATCCCCTCAAGGGTGACCGCTCGGTTTGACCAGATCGCGATGCCGAGCACCAAGACAGCGGCCACGATCGCGACCCGTTTGGGTACGTTGACAGCTTCCTGGTCGCGACCTTCCGCCAAGTGACTGGTCGAATGGATTGGTCCATCATCTGCATTGCCATTGGCGGCACTCGAGAACGAACGAACAGCGAGTACAATCAGGCCAATGATAGCGATCACCGCGCCGATCATGGCCTGCGTCGGATTCCAGGCAACCGCCACGGCAAATATCGCCAACACTACCAGAGGCGCGGTCATCACGGCCGGAGATTCGTGGGCGTGGTCGTAACGCTCTTGGTTCCGCGGCTTGCCCGCGAACGTCAGGTACCACAGCCGGAACATGTAGAAGGCCGTCATCGCGGCCCCACCGGTCGCCGCAGCGAAGAAAATAATCCCCCACGGTGCTCCATTGATTTGCATGTAAGAAAAGGCCTGTTCGAGAATCTTGTCCTTCGAATAGAACCCGCTGAACCCAACATTCAAAATGAGCGGAATACCGGCCCCGGAAATTGCCAGGCAACCAACCAACATCGTGGACGCCGTAATGGGCATCTTCTTCCTCAAACCACCCATTTCCGTCATTTCGTTCGTGTGGACGGCGTGGATCACCGAACCGGAACACATGAACAACAAACTCTTGAAGAAGGCGTGCGTCACCAAATGCATCATGCCCGCCAACCAACCACCAAGCCCTAACGCCAACATCATGTATCCCAACTGGCTGATCGTCGAATACGCGAGCACTCGCTTGATGTCGGTCGCGGTGATGGCGATCGTGGCCGCCATGAAAAGTGTAATGGCGCCAATTAATGCGATGATGAACAGGACTTCGGGAGTGAACAGAGGAAAGAATCGACCGACCAAGTAGACGCCCGCAGCCACCATCGTGGCCGAGTGAACCAATGCCGAAACGGGCGTCGGTCCTTCCATGGCATCGGGCAACCAAACGTGGATTGGAAACTGGGCGCTCTTTCCGACGCATCCACAGAAAATGCCGAGGCCGGCAATGATCAGGAACCCGTAACCATAGGGGAAGGTCGCGAACGTGAAACCAAAGATCCCCAACTCACTCTTCTTATTTCGCAATGCGTCCACGCGATCAGTCGCATTCAAGGCAGCATTAATTTCATTGTAGGAAGCATCCGGCCCCATTTCCCGTACGGCGTCGGCAACTTCATCGCGAGCTGAAGCGAGAACCATTTCTTTCGAGGGCAGCAACTTGTGGTCATTTTCGTCAGACCTCAATTGACTAAACAGTCCGAGCCGGACCTTGCCGCTCTCTTCTTCGATGTCGCCAAACGAAAAGGTACCGATCGTGCTCCACAGAGCCACCATGCCGATGATGAACCCAAAGTCACCAACTCGATTGACAATGAACGCTTTATTGGCGGCGGTCGAAGCGCTCGGTCGTTCAACATAGAAGCCGATCAGGAAATACGAACAGATGCCAACCAATTCCCAGAAAACAAAGACCATTGCCACGTTGCCAGCCAAAACCAATCCCAGCATGCTGAAACAGAACAGCGACATGTACTGGAAGAATCGGTAGTACCTTCCGGGACGTGTCAAGTGTGACCCGTCGCTCAACGTCACCTCGTGATCGGTAACATCTTCCTCTTCCTCGTGCATGTAGCCCAGCGCGTAGAAGTGGATGCAGGTGGCGATCAGAGTGACCATGCAAAACATCATGATCGTCAAGCCATCGATATAGCAGCTGATCGTCAACCTCAGGTCGCCGAACTTCCCCAATACCCAATAGACGTGCGTTATCGCCTCTGGTTTTGGCGGCCCGCGTGCGTGGTGCTCGACATGTGCGGATCCATCACCATCCTCGTCACCAGCCGACTGCACGTCGCCATCATTGTCATCTCCATTTGTCGCGGCATCGTTATTGTGCTCGCCGCTTTCGTCGTCGGAGTGTTTTTCGACGTCGTCACCAACATGACCGTCTTCATGTGCCACCGCGTCGTGACCTTCGGAATGGTCAGCTCCGTGGTGTGAAACGACCTCTGGAAAATGGTGATAGCACCAGATCGCGAGACTAGAAAAAGACAAGACGCCGGCGAGGATGATGCTGCCAACCGAAAGAAACGCACCGGCCCTTCCCATCCTCGGCCCCAGGGCGAAGATGATAAAAAACGACACGAGAGGCAGTAAGGTCGCCAAGCCTAGTAGGTGAGGAAGACTTCCCAACGTTTTAACCCTTCAACTCGCTCGCACGATCAACATCGATCGTGGAATGATTGTTGTAAAAATTCAAAGCGATCGCCAAAGCAACAGCCGCCTCCGCCGCCGCCAGCACGATGACGAAGAGGGCCACTAGTTGGCCATCCAGTCCAAGATGCTTCTCGCGGAGTAGCGGACTGGCAAAAGCGATAAAGTTCATGTTGGCACCGTTCAGCACCAACTCAACTCCCATCAGTACGCCCAACGCGTTTCGCTTCGTTGCCATGCAGGCGACCCCGCACACGAAGAGCACGGCTCCCACAAACAGGTAGTGCGAAACGGTAAGTTGAGCCATCAACGGCAACATTTAAAAATCCTAATTCTCTGAGGTCGCACGGCGTTTCGTTCGAGCCAAATAACCGGCCCCAATCAACACCACCAAGAGGTGGACGGACACAATCAGAAATGGAAACAGATAGCCAATTCCGTCGTCCAATCGAACGCCAGAGAGAGCCAAACCGATCGGGGCGGCCAACTTCGTTTCAGCAACACTAATTTCGGCCGGATGTGGATGTTCCATTCTCCATTCGGGGACACTGAACGCCACATACAAAAGAAGTAGCAATAGTGCGCCACCGAGCGAAGCGACAAGTATCCACTCATCGGGTCGAATCTTCATCGAGACAAATCGACTCTGAGCTGTGAGCATCACGCCGAAGATCAACAGCACCAGTGTGCCACCCACGTAGATCATCAGTTGCATCGCCCCGACAAACTCCGCGCCGGCAAGAAAGTACAATCCGGCGGTCGCCCCCAGGGAGAGGACGAGGTAAAAGGCCATGCGAACAATGTTAGAAGTCAGCAGGACTCCCATTGCGAACGCGCAAGCCAGCATGGCGAACAGCATGAAGAAATAACTGTGCCAGTCAACGGCAGCCAGCAACATCACCCATCTCCATGCACAAGAGTTTTTTCAGTAGACAAGGTTACGCCCTCGCCCTCGACTTCCGTCATCCACCCCTCACGTACCTCCAGGCGATCACTTCGCAAACCGGGCAGCCAGGCATCGACGGACAAGTACCCCAAGCCGAATATCTCCGCCTTCACGAACACGGCACCTAGGAAACAGGCGGCAGCCAAGGGAACACAGTATTTCAAACACATCGTCATCACTTGATCGATCCGGAGGCGCGGCAGAGTCCACCGTACCCAGATCATGACCGTGACACCGATAGTCGCCTTCATGATGAAGTTCGCGGCGCCGACACACCCGGCGATGAAGCCCCACGCATTGGGCTGTCCGGCCAGTCCCAATCCGGGAATCACCCCGATAATCTTGTCCGACATGATCGCCAGCGGCCCGTTCCATCCACCAAAAAACAAGATTACGGCCAGCCCGCTGACGAGGAACATCGAGCCGTATTCGGCCATAAAAAAGAAGCTCCACCGCAATCCCGAATATTCGGTGTGGAAGCCGGCAACCAGTTCACTCTCGGCCTCCGCCAGATCAAATGGAGCTCGATTCACACTGGCCATAGCACAGGTGAAGTAGATCCAAAAAATGCAGAACGTGAACGGATCGTGGAAAATCAACCAAGACCAAATACCAGCCGATTGCATGTTCGCAATGGCCACCAAGTCCATCGTTCCACAGATCATGACGGGGACAACCACGCACAATCCCAAGGGAACTTCGTAGCTAACCACTTGAGCCGCTTCGCGAATCGCGCCAAACAGCGACCACTTCGAGCCCGATGCGTAGCCGGCGAGGATTGTACCGAATACTTCCAATCCGAGCACAGCCAAGATGAAGAAGACGCCCGCATTGACATGAACGGCCACCCAACCATCGGAAAACGGCAAGGCCATGTACGCTGTAAAACTTGCGGCAAAGCTAATATAGGGAGCCAACTTGAACAGCAACGCATCCGCGTCGGCCGGGGTGAGATCCTCTTTGGCGATCAGCTTGATGCCATCGGCCAGAGTCTGCAACCAACCGAAACGGCCACCTACCCGAGTCGGCCCCAGCCGGTCCTGGATACGACCGGCGATTTTGCGTTCCATCCAAATAAAGACCAGGGCCCCAACAGCGACGACATTCAGCAGCAAGGCGCACTGAATCCCGGCCGCCAGTATTGCGGCAACCGTTGGCGACATTCCAAATGTCGATACGAAAAAATCGACCACAGTCTGTATTCCTTGATTTCGCGTCAGCCTCTCGCTGTCCTTCGAGACCAGACCACCGCGTTAAAAGTTTGAGACATATTGCACAAGCAAAGTGCCGCACCGACAAGCCCCCAACACACGTCCAACCCAAAAATTCTCTGTTGCCCACCGGTCGGGCTAACGATCAATCTCCCCCATCACGATATCCAATGAGCCTACAATCGCCGGTACATCGGCGATTAAGCAACCGGGGCACAGCTCTGACGTCACCGATAGATTGCAGAAGCAACTGCTGCGAGCGCGAACACGCCAAGGAATCGCGGACCCGTCACTGACCAAATAGAATCCCATCTGCCCGCGAGGCGCCTCGGTTTCCAAGTAGACATCCCCCTTGGGAAGCCGCTGGGTGAGCTTGATAGGAACTCCCCAGTCGCCGCTGGCCGATTTGTATTTCTCGATCCCCTGTTCCACCAGGTCCATTGCCTGCATCACTTCCAACATCCGCACGTAGAACCGGTGCCAGCAATCACCCAGCACTGCTTCCCTAGGTACCTTGGGGTAATTCCTGTCCTGTGGGTAATGGCCATCCTTCTCGACCACGACCTCGTAGGCATAGCCGTCGTACATCTCGGTGTAGCGTTCTTCCCCGTCGCGGCGAAGATCGTAGTCAACGCCACTACCTCGCAATACGGGCCCGCTGCAACCGTAGTCGATCGCCATTTCGGCCGACATAATGCCGATTCCAGCTGTCCGCTTGATGAAGATGGCATTGGTGGTCAACAACTCGTGATAGTCGCTGATTATCGGCTCAAGCTGACGAAGAAACGCCTCGACTTTGTCGACCCAGCCTGTTGGCAAGTCGGCCGTCGCGCCGCCCGGCGTCAAATAGCTGTACGTCAGCCTCGCCCCGCAAACCTCTTCAAATAGATCGAGGATTCTCTCACGCTCGCGAAACGCGTAAAGGAAAGGACTAAATGTCCCCAAATCCAATCCATAGGCACCCATCCCAACAAGATGGCTGGCGATTCGCCCCAACTCACTGATGATCACCCGTAAGTGCTTGGCTTTGTCCGACAGTTCGTGGTCGAGTAGCTTCTCGACCACTAGCGACCAGCCGAGATTCATGTTCATCGCGGCCAGATAGTCCATCCGGTCTGTGTACGGAATCCACTGCCGTGGAGTGAGGTTTTCGCCGATCTTTTCGGCGCAACGATGGAGGTAACCCAGATGAGGAGTCACTTCCGAGATGACCTCACCGTCGGTCCGCAACACCAAACGTAGCACACCGTGAGTGCTGGGATGCTGAGGTCCCATGTTCACGAGCATCTCGTCAGTTCGGACATCGAACTCAATGATTCGAGGGTCTTCTAGATTCGTCGCCATATGCTGTCCAACCCTGTGATTCCAACTCGTCGGCTCAGTGACTCGAGCCAATTACTATTCACCGATCCTATTGTTCCACTGCTTCCGTCGGCCGCTTCATTCGGCCGTCTTAACGCCCGCGTATGCCGTGGTACTCCAGCGGCATCTCATAGTCTCGACGCAATGGATATCCAACCCAGTCCTCGGGGCACAAAATACGCCGCAGGTCGGGATGCCCAACAAACCAAACGCCGGACAAGTCGTAAACTTCTCGCTCATGCCAATCGGCTGTCCGCCAGATGGACGTCACCGATGGCAGCTCGGGAAGGTCTCCCTCGCGGTCATCCTTCCAACGCGGTAGCCGGACTTTCAATACCAAAGTGTGTTTCTTGGCGGTACTGGACAAGTGATATACCAAGAGTGTGTGAGGCTCCTCGCCCATTTTCTGCAACTTCTTGGGATCCGAATGAAAGTAGTCGACGCCGGTAATGCAATTGAGATAGTCCAGCTGCAGCTCGTTGTCCGCCTTCAGGTAGCGGCATACTTCCTCAATCGCTGTTGATGCCACTTCGATCCAAGGGTCAATTGCATCGAGATTGGCGCCGGTAATCGCGTCACCGAACTGTTTCTGCAACCGTTCCAGCACGGACTCGCCACTCATGAATCACACCACCATTGGCCAAACGAACTACAAAACGACATACCCACTGACCGCGACTAGACCGAAACAGCTTGAGCCGTGTCCGCCCCGCTAGGTGGCCCGCGACGTTGAACCGCCTTCTCACGGCCCAGCGCACGTACCCAATCCAAATCGCCACGCCGCCACACATAAAAGAAGCCGACCATCAAGACCGCAAAGAAAACAGCGATGTCAATTAGCGCTGATAAGGCCAACTGCCGAAAACCTCGGTGCACCACGAAAGCGGCTTGATCCGCCGATGCAACCTCCTCGGAATTGAACTCCGCCATGAACTCCCGACGCAGTGAAGCAGGAACCGTCCTCGGAACGGTTGGTTGCGACACGCCCAATTCGGCCATCACGCCGGCCGCTGCAGGTGTTAAACCACCATCGTCCGCGATCACCTCGACGGAGTCGTTCATCAAGTTTGTCGCCTTGCCGAAGACGGTCGCCCACGGAAAGAAGAAAGCGACTTCAACATCGAAGATGATGAAGAGCAGGGCAACCACATAGAAACGCAAGTCGAATTGTACAAAGCTCGAGCCGATGGTCGGCTCGCCGCATTCGTAAATCTCCAGCTTCTCTTCATGTGGATCGGATGGTCGAACGAACCGCCCTACCAGTAGGTTGACAAACAAAAACACGACGCCCACTCCCGCAAATAGCGACAGATAGGCGACGATATTGAGCGCTGAGGCCATACCGCCAGACATGCTATTCCTCAAACCATCCGAGCTTTCGGGTCGATATTAAACCAAGCATTGTAGACCTCTAAGGTTCGATTGCAAGCCGCGTTTATCGCTGGAATGAAGGGCCACTCAAGGTGCGACAATACACCACATGTGGGGCCCTGAAAAGAGAGCAACAGAAGCGCGTCAACGAGTGCACACGAGACCTGAAAATAACTTTGATTGCCATCAGTCAATTAAATCGCGCCGCTCGGGGCCGGCCAA
>DUDC01000026.1 GCA_012959465.1 Planctomycetaceae bacterium | reverse complement strand
AAGGTACCGCAGCTGAAATTAGGGAGCGTCGAACGCAACAATGCGGTCGCTGAACTTCAACTCGCGAAACCGGGTCAGGGAAATGCCGGTGGTGGGTTCGGAGAAATCGCTCCGACGGACAGTAGTGGGACCGATAAAGATTCCCTCGCACGTGGATTTTCGGGTGCTCGTGGGGGAGGAGTACCGAGTCGGTTGAAAAGGTCCCCAAGCAGCGGAAGAAAGCAATTATTGGAGCTGTCGGAAGACTTCGATCGACGTGGCGAAGCTAAGAATCAATCGATGTTCCGTCAAGCCGATAAGACGATGGAATGGGCGGAGAGCCAGTACTATCGCATCGAGAATGTACGGCAGGGCACAAGCCTGGTATCAGCGAGTCGATTCTGGCGAGATGTTGTCCAGCACAAAGGGGAGGGAGCCTTTCTCTCCACGCATTTCGCGGAAGCCAGTCGCTCGTTCACCGAGGCGGTGGCGGCATTGGCACTGCTCGACCTGCCCCTGGACGGTGATGAGCTGGAACCAGAATTCACCGACGGGAATATTGTTTTACGCAATGGCACGCCGGCATTCGTAGTCTACGAAGAGAGCGCCGAAGCGGATGTGAGTAAGGACGTGCCGATCCTCACCAGCCAGAGATTCTTTATCGACACGCCGGAGTACCAGCAGCGAAACGCCAAACACGATCACCTCTACGTTACCGATGAGTTCCTGACCGGTACCGTTTACGGATGTCAAATTGTCGTTACCAATCCAACCGCAACCAACCGCGAACTGGACATTCTCATCCAAGTACCAGAGGGAGCGATCGCCATCGCTGACAGTCGCGCCACACGGACCATCCCCGTGGACGTGCCCGCATTCCAAACCAAGATCGTGAAGTACTCGTTCTACTTCCCAGTCACCGGTCAATTCGTCCATTACCCGGTCAACGTTGCCCACGAAGAACAGATCGTCGCTTTCGCCGATGCGTCTCCGTTCAACGTGGTCGATGAACCGTCGAAGTTCGACACCGAATCCTGGGCTTATGTGTCGCAAAGAGGCAGCAACGAGGATGTTCTCGAGTTCCTTCAGAAACGACCACTGGATGATGTCAAACTGAGTGATGTGCTCTATCGACTCAAGGACCAGAATTTCTACACCGACTTATTGCAAGTGTTACAGACTCGTCGCATCTACGACCACGCCGTCTGGTCGTACTCGGTGCACCATCGTGACGAGGGTCAGATGGGGACCTTCTTGATGCACGACAACAATTTCGTCAGTCGTTGTGGACCCATCTTGGACTCACTCGTGCTCAAGTTGAACCCGATCACCCGTGGCGACTATCAACAATTCGAGTATCGACCGCTAATCAATGCACGGACCCATCAACTGGGTAAGACTCGTCAGATCCTCAATGACCGGATGCACGGGCAGTACCACCAACTCCTAAACATCCTGGCTCACCAGAACACGATCTCCGATACCGACCGTCTGGCCGTGGTCTACTACCTGGCCGCTCAGGGACGAACCAGTGAAGCGCTCGAACATTTCGGCCGCATCTCGGTAGATCGAGTCGGCACGAAGATCCAATACGATTACATGGCCGCCTACTTGGACTTCTTCGCCGAGGATCCGCAGCGGGCGCGAGAGATCGTCGAGCAGTACGCCGAGTTCCCCGTCGAACACTGGCAGGAGGCTTTTGCAGCCATCCGTGTACAGTTAGATGAACTGGAGGGTGAAGCACCATCGGTGGTGGACGGTGATGATCGCAATCAACAGCAGACCGTACTCGCTTCGACCGAGCCGTTATTGACACTCAAGAACCAGGGTAATCAAGTGACGTTGGTCTCGAGTAACATCGACGACCTGACCCTGAATTTCTACGCGATGGATATCGAAGTACTCTTCAGCCGCAATCCGTTTGTGCAACAGTACTCGAACAAATTCTCCTTCGTGCGGCCCAATGCTTCGGTCAAAGTGGAAATCGGTGACGACAAAGAGTTCAACGTCTCCATCCCTGAACAATTGCAACGTAAGAACGTATTGATCGAAGCCAAAGGCGGGGGGAAATCGAGCACCACGACCGTGCTGGCCAATCAACTGGATGTGAACGTGTCGGACAATTTCGGTCAGTTGAAAGTGACCGAAGAGGCAACTGGGCGAGCGTTGCACACAGTGTACGTGAAAGTTTACGCTCGAAGTCCCAATGGTACGATCCGTTTTTACAAGGATGGTTACACCGACCTGCGAGGTCGTTTCGATTACGCTTCGTTGTCGACTAACCAACTAGATCAAACACAGCGATTTTCGATCCTGGTACTCAGCGAGAAGCATGGTGCCATGATTCGCGAAGTCGCTCCACCTGCACGGTAGTTTTCAAACCGAATATCCACCGGGGCAAGCCCGGTGGGGGTTTTCCTGTGATTGATTCAAACTTGAAAGAGATCGTTTCCGCTGTTGGCAAGAGCGAAAAAACTGACCACCATTTGAGTCAAAAAACGCCGCAGAACCGGCAAAACCCGTGTCCCACAACGATCGCTGTTACCCTAAGACTTCCGGGGTAACACAGATGCGGTTAAACTAGAGTTTCAAGGTTCGAACGATACATTGCAGAAACCGTTGTTTCAGCAGTAGGTGCTCAGGAGCATTCAAATGCTTAAAAAAGTGCTTTTCTTTGTCTTGATCGTCAACATTGGGATCTTGGTCGCGGACGCTCAAGACGAAAAACCGAAACTCAAGAAGGTCAGCCTCAGCGGGACCATTGCAGAAATGAACAAGGGTCTGGCGAAAATTATTGACGGCGACGACACCGAGTGGATCGTGAAGATGGAGCGAAACGCGAAATTCACTTATTCCGGGACGGCCGTACCAGCATGGCTCAAGCGAGGAATGTGGGTCCGATTCACCACTGACTTCAACTCCAAAGGCGAACCACAACGGTCGCCAAAAGAGGTCGAAGTCTTTCTGCCAAAGAAGGGCGAAAAGCTGGGAATCTATAACGCAGCCAAAGGGAAGATCACCAATCCCTTTATCAAGAGCAGTACGCCGACACCGAGTGAGAGATTCATGAAGTTAACGGTTGCTGGACGCGTGAAAGCGTTACGCAACAAAGAACTGCAGGTGGAGATAGCAGGACGCCCCACCGTTTATGTGAAAGTTGAATTGGATGAACAAACAAGAATCCAAGTCGATGTGGCAGATCCGACACTTATTCGCAAAGGCGACAAAGTGACGATCCAAGGCTGGGAGGTGCCCAATGCAGAAAACGCAGTTCTGGCGACCTCTCTGACAGTGACGGCCAAAGAACCACTGGCGCCGAAAAAACGCACGACCGGATCACGCGCCCCGAAGAAAAACGACGAGAAGAAGTAGGGAACGTTTGGGGCAGAGCCGAACTCGCTAGCGTCGGGTCTTGGCCATTTTCGTGGGCATCGGAAAACCCGAGGCTAGCGTCTTCGGCTCAGAAAAAGCAACGACTACCCGATACTCGTCGCAGCGGACGTCACGATCGGCTGGATTACTTGTCCGGCCACATCGGTCAATCGGAATCGACGGCCGTTGTACTTGTACGTGAGCTGTTCGTGGTCGAGTCCCAGCAAGTGCAAAATCGTGGCATGGAGATCATTAATGTGCGTCCGATCAACGGCCGCTTTGTATCCGATCTCATCCGACTCGCCGTACGACACGCCTCCCTTTGCGCCCCCGCCGGCCAACCAGGCAGAAAAACAGTGAGGGTTATGGTCTCGACCCGGCTTGGCTCCTTTTTGGGCGATCGGAAGTCGGCCAAATTCGCCACACCAAATGACCAGTGTCTCGTCCAACATGCCCCGCTGTTGCAAATCGGCAAGCAGAGCGGCCACAGGTTGGTCCGTCTCGCCAGCAAACTGTCGATGATTACCAGCGATGTCTTGGTGCCCGTCCCACGACCGCTGATTCTCCATACCGCCTGAATAGATTTGAACAAATCGCACGCCTCGTTCAACGAGCCGCCGAGCCATCAGACACTGCCGGGCAACGTGATCGCACTCCGGGCGACCGATGCCGTACAGCCGCTGGATATGCTCTGGTTCATCGTCAAGCGCGATCGCTTCGGGCGCCGCCGACTGCATGCGATAGGCCAACTCGAAGCTCTCAATCCGCGCCAACAGGGCAGATTCCGAGTTGTCCTCCAAGTGCACACGGTTCAGGGCTTGCAACAGATCCAACTGACGCCGCTGGCCATCCGCGGAAAGCTCGGATGATCTCTCAAGGTTGTCGATCGGTGAGCCTGTTGGTTTGAGGTGAGTGCCCTGAAACACGCCTGGCAAGAACCCGGCACTCCAATTAGCCGCGTGGCCCTTGGGAAGACCCCGCCCTTTGGGATCACTCATGACAACAAAGGCCGGCAGACTATCACTCTCGGAACCAAGTCCATAAGTGACCCACGAACCGACGCATGGAAAACCCATCCGGGCCATGCCACAATTCATCATGAAAAGTGCGGGCGAGTGGTTATTGGATTCACTAAAACCAGAGTGAATGAACGCCATCTTGTCCACGTGTTCGCCGAGATTTGGAAAGATCTCCGAGACCATCTTTCCGCATTCTCCACGAGGTTTAAACTTGAACGGGGACTGCATCAAATTGCCGACAGCATTCTTGAAGAAGCCCGTTGTGTTTGTGAAATCGGGGTCAAACTCTCGAATCGACTTCTCATTCCACTTGGACAGGGCGGGCTTATAATCCCAAGTGTCAACGTGACTTGGGCCCCCGTTGATGAAGATCCAGATCACCCTCTTGGCTCGGGCCGGGAAGTGCGTCGGCTGCGGAGCCAAGGGTTGCAAGGCGCGATCGCCCAGTTGATCCGCCGAAAGCAATCCCTCGCTGTGCAGCAACGCTGCCAAACCGATCGTTCCAAATCCACAGCCAGACTGCCGTAGCCACTGGCGGCGGTCTAATGTCTTCTCGTCCATCAGGAGGATCTCACAATGCCAATTGTGTTAACGAAGAACGCTCTGGCGACGCACTCAACGTACATAAATGAACTCATTCAAACTAAAGAGAACCTGAAAAAAATCCGCCCTCGCCAACCGCTGCGCCTGAGCAGATGTACCGTGGGCAACCATTTGAGTTGTCAGAAACTGCATCGCACGTCTGGACTCCGGTTCCGTTGGCGGACGTCCGAGCGCCCATTCGTAGGCAGCATGGATCGACTCGTTGTCCGAACGGTCTTGTAGACGATCTGCTAGCCCAACGGCCGCCGCACGCACGACGGAGCTGTTCATGAACATCAGCGCCTGAGGCGCAGTAGTCGTTGTTGCTCGCTGGCCGATACTAACTAACGATTCCGGCCAGTCGAAGAGCATCATCTCGGGAATCAACTTGCTCCGCTTGACAAAGAAATAAACGCTGCGGCGTCTCATGGATGAATTCAAGGTACCTTTGCCGTACATGGTCTCGTCCAATTGCCCGGAAACACTCAGGATCGCATCGCGGATAGCCTCTCCCTCCAATCGCCGTGGGACGCGGCGTGCATGTAATCGATTGTCGCTATCTCGCTTGTCATGGTCGGGTCGACGGACGGTCGACTGTCGGTACGCGGCACTGGTCATGATTAATCGATGAAGTCGTTTCAATTTCCATCCATGATCGACAAGGTCTCGAGCCATCCAATCCAGCAAGTCAGGATGCGTCGGTCTTTCGCCAGAGAATCCGAAGTCATTGGGAGTGGCCACAAGGCCCTGACCAAAATGATGTTGCCAAAGACGATTGACCACCACTCTGGCGACTAAGTTGCCCGCGCCAAACTCGACATCCGTTAACCAATTCGCCATGGATGCGCGACTAAACCCGGTTCGATCCCAGCCGTCCGGAGAATCGACACGCCAATCATCGGCTGCCCTGCCACCTCGCATCAAGACCTGCAAATAGCCGGGCGTGGCCACTTCGACTTTCTGATGGACGTCTCCCCGCGATAAGACGTACGTCTCGGGATAGAAATGCGGATAGCCTCGACCATCGGCGTGGTGCTTCATGTGAGGAAGCCCCTCACTGGAAACCTGAACCAGTGATTTTTTAATCGTGGGTCCATCACCTCGCTTTTTTTCGACCGCCTGCCGCAATGCACGCAACTTCGATTTGTGTCCGACGAACCACTCAATCGCTTGCTGCCGTTGGCCCCGGTCGATCACCTCGTCGCGTTTCAGGGCGGCCAACGCTTTCACAACGGACCGAGGCATGCCGCCTTGGCCGACAATAGGAGTTTGACCGACGGTGTCGGCGAAACTGATTCGAAATCGCCCCAATGAATGACGCGCGTTCGGATGATCGAAACGCATCTTGAGCGAGAAGAGATGGCCCTTCGCGTTTTCGACGGGAACCGCCAAGTCGAATACGGCGGCTTGGTCCTTGCCGATACCCCCAAGGTCCACTGCCCAACCAGATATCGGGTCATTATCGATTGATGCGGCAACTGAAAGAGCATCCGAATTCTGTTGATGCGTCGCTCGTGCGTTCTTCAGTATTAGCCGTTCAAACTTCTCACCGCTCAAATCACCATGTGACAGGTGCAGTTCGCCGAGAGCAAAGTTCCCGTTATCGGCCCGGCCAGGGCCGCCCTTCGGCAGCGAGTCATGTCGCAACGCTTCCAATCGCAACGCAGCCACACGAGACATTTCCACCCGCATTCGAATGGTAATCGTCTCCTTGTCTGGACCCTTTCCCAACGCCAAAATGGCGCCGTCATCCGCGTACTCATATTTACTACCAGCACTCGACGTGACATTGACGACAGTCGCCGATTGCCAAATCGTGTCCGACTTGTCCGGCTCGAAATCTGCAAGCCATTGACGAAACTCCGCGTCTAAGTTTTCTGCTTCAAAACGTTTTGCTTTGGCCTCCAGCATAGCGAGCTCACGAGCGTGGGCGGCTCGATTCTCTCGATTCTTGGCTGGATCCAGTTCCAATTGAATCTCACTGCGAATCGTCTTCGTAAAATTTGCCGCGACTCGATAGTAGTCGCCTGTCGGAATTGGATCGTATTTGTGGTCGTGACAACGGGCGCAACCAATCGACAATCCCAAGAACGCCACGCCGGTCGTGGCCACGATATCGTCCAACTCGTCATAGCGAGCGGACTCAAATTCAACTTCGGTCAACTGAGTCGGAAAGACACCGGCGCCGATAAACCCTGTCGCCATCATGGCGAGCGCGTTGTCGTGATCCAACTCGTCGCCCGCCAATTGCCATGAGACAAATCGGTCATAGGGAAGATCGTCATTGAATGCGCGAATCAGAAAATCTCGATAGTGGTACGCATTTGGTCGATCGTAGTCCTGTTCATATCCGTGAGACTCCGCGAAGCGAGCGACATCCATCCAGTGACGCGCCCACCGTTCGCCAAAGTGAGGCGATTCAAGCAATCGATCGATTAGCCTCTCGTAGGCCTGCGGATCTGGATCATTAACGAAGGCAACGACTTCTTCCGGTTTTGGGGGGAGCCCCAGTAAATCGAATGTCGCCCGCCGGATCAAAGTTCGTCGATCCGCCTCTGGATTTGGAGCCAAGTCGACCTCGTCCTGGGCAACGCGCAAGAAACGGTCGATGTCTGTCCGTACCCAAGGGTCTTCGATCTGTGGTACCTCGACCTTGTCGAGTGAACGAAACGCCCAAAACTCCCGGTCGGTGTCCGTTACTTGCCGTACTGATCCATTCAACTTTTGGCGAAATGGTGCGTCGTATGCAGCCCCAAGTGCGATCCATTTTCCGATCTCCTCAATCTGCTTCTGGGACAACTTGGCAGACTTCATCGGCATGTGCGGTTCGGTCTCATGTCGAATGACAGCTAAGATCTGGCTATCCTTCGGGTCTTCCAAATCGACAAAACCACTGTCCAACATTGTCGCGCGGGAAGATAAATCAAAGTCGCCCTTGGTTGACTTGCCGCCGTGGCAGTTCAGGCAATGTGCCTTCAAGATCGGCTTGACCTGCGACTTGAATAGCGCCTGCGATGCCTTCATGCGGGCAATATGGTCGGCTGAGGTTTGGGCCAGACTCGGACCTGCCCGCATGCCGTGTAACAGGATCACGGCAAATAGGGCAATGAGGTTGATGTGCTTCATCATTCGTGTTCATTTCGTAACGATACGACAGGGCCGGCGTTTCTGACCAGAGCGTTTCTATTGTAGCCGAGTCATGGTTGATACAGTCGAATTCCAGCACAATACTGGTGTAGCGCGATGAACTCGTTCCCCTTCGTATGAAACGTTCACACAAAGCGGCAAAGAGACGAAGTCTGCTTTCCTCACTCTTCTTCCCGCGCCGCCATCGCTGCCATCGCCATGACTCGTTCGCCGTTCTCCGCAGCCACGTTGTTCACTTCGCCAAGGTCTTTGGCCAAGTTGTACAGCTCCCATGGCTGGTTCTCTTTGGTTTTTACAATCTTCCATTCCCCCTGGCGTAGGGCGACCTTCCCACCGTATCGCCAAAAGAGGGTATCGTGTGCAGGATTGTCTCGTTTCTGTTGCAAGAGGGTCGGCATGAGCGAAACACCGTCGGTTTCAGTCGGCGGATCGATACCGGCCAGTTCACAGGCCGTCGGAAGAAAATCCCAAAATGCGTGCGGCTCATGGCTGGTAGTGTCCGCTCGGATGATCCCCGGCCACCAGGCGATCATCGGCACCCGAATCCCGCCTTCGTACAAGTCACGTTTGAAGCCTCTGAGTGGCCCATTGGAATCGAAGTGCGTGTGTTTGTGACCGCCTTCGGAATGTGGGCCATTGTCTGAGGTGAAAATCACAAGTGTGTGGCGATGAATACCCAACTCTCGCAACAAGTCGACAAGACGTCCGACGTCACGGTCCATCCTTGAAATCATCGCCGCATGTCCCTTCTCGGGCGACGGCCAGTCTTGACTCGCATATTTCCCATGGTCAGGTACCTCCATGCCGTCGCCTGTGACACGACCGCCCTCGTTGTTGGCATGAGGGATTGTCCAATGGACGTGACAAAGAAATGGTCGAGTGTGATGAAGGCGAATGAAATCAAGCAGATGTTCGGTCATGACATCATGCGAGTAGGTCTCGCGAACTTTCGACACGCGACCTCGCGCCTGAGGATGGTCCATTAACACATTGCCGCGAAGAGGTACCTGGATCGTATTCCGCCACAAGTACTCCGGGTAGAAATTGTGAGCTCGGCCCTGGTCCAGATATCCCATCCAAAAATCGAAACCGTTGCGATTCGGTTGCCCCAATGTGTCGACTCCGCCCATCGCCCACTTCCCTACGCCACCGGTCACATAACCGGAATCACGCAACAACTCCGCGACGGTCACATCCGCTGGCTGAAAAACGTAACTCGCGTTCGAGTTGATCGCGGTGTGCCCAGTGTGTTTGCCCGTCCACAGGACAAGACGAGAGGGACGACAAACTGTGCAGCCCGCGTAGTAATCGGTCAGCCGCATGCCTTCTCGGGCCAGTTGATCAATATGGGGCGTCGCGATGCGTTCTTGACCGTAACAACCCAGATCTCCATAGCCCAAGTCGTCCACCATTATGTAAATGATGTTTGGACGTTGCGGCGTCTCGTCTGCCAAACAACTTGTCGCCGTGTTGATCATCAACAGAAAGAGCACTACAAGGTCGATACGCACAGTTGGATTCCTCTCGCTATTGGAACACGCAGGCGCCGTTCGCATTCTCTGCCGACGGAGCGTCTTTCGTCGTCAATCATAAATGGCCATGTTGACTTAGTGCCAACAACTTGCAATCGCCACCGGCCCTGTGCCGGTGGGGAAAATTCCACAAAGTCGACTACGTAAACAGTCGCTAGCATCGAGTTTCCCAATCACTAGAGACCGAACGCCACATCCATGTTTCCGGAGACTTCGCGTAGGCGATCCAAATCACCGCCGGCAACCTCGGCGGCAGCCCAACCCGTGTAACCGATGTCTCGAAGCGCTTTCTGGACGCCCTTCCAGTCGATATCGCCTTCGGTGATTTTGGTGAACTTGTTGTCGGCACGTGAAAAGCCCTTGAGGTCCAGCTTGACAATCCTCTTACCCAGAGTGCGGATCCACTCGGCGGCGTCACCATATTTCCAGTGGTTTCCGATGTCGTACTGCATGCCAATCCAAGGCGAGTTGAATTCGTCGACGTACTTTGCAAACTTGTCGGCCGTCTGACGAGAATCGCCGTCATGATCGTAGAGGAATTGATTCCAGACATTTTCGATCGCGATGTAGACGCCCAATTCCGCCGCAAGTGGAAGTGCCTTGGAAATATTCTCGATCGATCGAGGCCAGATTTCCTCCTCCGGTCCATCGGAACCGCGTCCGACGACCAACAGCACCGTGTTGCCTCCCACTGCCTTCGTGTCTCGTAGCGCTGTCTTCAAATGGTCGAGTGCCTTTTCTCGCGTAGCGGCTTCGGGGCTCGTGTGTCGAACCTGCCAATGCGACGAACAGACAGTACCGTCCACGGGTAAGCCGGATTCCGTGATGGCGATTTTGGTTTGGTCCACGTTCATGCCCGGTGCGTTCATCTCGATTCCTTCGAACCCTGCTTCCTTGACCGCACGGAACTTTTCGGTCAGCGTTCCTTTAACTCGCACCATCCCAATCTTGAGCGTCTTATAAATTCGTCGCGTGGCCGATGGCTCTTCCGATCTGGCGAGCAAGGGATGAACGACAGCTAGTGCGGCAGCACTTTGGACAAAGCGGCGTCGGCTAACAGTGGCAAATTGGAATGACATTTGATGGCTCCTGATCATTGTCCAACGGCGGAATTTTCTTGGTAGCGGACCTGATTCTAGTCGCTTGAGCGGCGAAAGTCGAAAACGTTCCAAGCGAGCACAGCAGCGGCCAACAGAACGAAGCTCAACGCGATGGGACGAGTGAATAACGGTACCAAGGAACCGCCAGTTTGCATCAAGCCTGTCGCCAGGTGCTTTTCCAAAATAGGAGCTAGCACGAAACCGATTACCAGGGGTGCCAATGGGATCTTGCAACGCTCCAACGTGAACCCTACCAGGCCAAATCCCAGCATGACCCAGACGTCGAACATGCGATTGGCCAACGCGAATGAACCGACCACACAGAAAACCATGATCGATGGCAGCAGGATCGCGCGAGACATGCTCGCGAGTTTGGCGATCCACCCCACCGAGGACCAGACGAACAGGAACATGATTAGGTTGGCGGCCAACATGGCCGCAATGATCACGTAGACGGCGTCTGGGTTCTGGTCAAAAAGCAGCGGTCCCGGTTGTAGTCCGTGGATGATCAAAGCACCGAGAAGAATCGTGTCAATGACACTGCCGGGTATGCCCATACTGATCAACGGTATCAACGCACCACCGACTGTTGCGTTGTTGGCCGATTCGGAAGCTACAATCCCCTCTTCGCTTCCCGATCCGAATTCCTCGGGTTTTCGAGATGCTTTGCGTGCCGCTGAGTAGGCGATCACCGAACCGATGTTCGCCCCCACGCCGGGAAGCACACCCACCCACGTGCCGAGGCACGAGGATCGCAATAGATTGACGACGTGTTTCCGCCACTCGGTCCACGGCTGCAGCATGCCTTTCCTGGACGCGCTGAATTGTTTCGATGTCGTTGACGTTTCGAGCAAACTCTGAAGCATCTGGTTGACGGCGAACAAGCCGATGAGTACGGGCAACAGTTTGAATCCATCCGACAACTCGGCGATGCCCAAAGTCCAACGAGATTCGCCATTAGCGGGCGACACTCCTGGAATTGTGAGGAAGACGCCAAGGCAAGCGGCAAACAGCCCCTTAACCAGTGACTTCCCACCGACACCGGCGATCAACACGAGGGCCAAGAGGACAAGTCCAACAAATTCGAAAGGCCCGAATCGGGTGGACCAAACGGCAATGGGTCGGGCCAACAGAAACAGGAATAGCCAGGATATCAAACCGCCAAATAGAGATGCACCTGCCCCCAACCCCAGCGCCCGCCCGGCCATGCCCCGTTTCGCCATTGGATATCCGTCCAATGTGGTCATGATCGACGCCGGCGTACCAGGCATTCGTAACAGCGTGGCGGTGATCAGCCCTCCGCTCACTGAACCGACGTACATGGATACCAGCAGCGCCATCGCCTGAGACCCATCCATGGCAAAAGTCAAAGGCAATGTTAATGCGATCAACATCGCACCGGTTAAACCGGGAATTGCGCCAACCATGACCCCAGCGACCGTGCCGACCAGCATCAACAACAACAACTGCGGATCAGCGAAGACTTCGGCAACACCGCGGAGGTCGGTTAGAACGATCACGTTTTTTCCGTTATGGCAAATCGATGAAGAAGAACTGCGTCATCGCGAAATGAACACCAAGACCAAGGGCGAATGCCGCGGTGATCACAGCCAGACGATGGATTCGCGAGTGATCCACTAGTTGCCAGCCAAAAAGTCCAACATAGATGATGGTTGCCGGTCGGTAATCACAGACTTGCAAGTGCAGAACGGACGTATAGGCAACCGTCAACAGGCCGATCACGACGACTCGACGAACCACGTTCCGATGGGCAACATCACTCTCCAAGGTCCTTCGAACAAGGGCCGGTTCATTACCGTCCGCAGTCCGCACCGATTGAAAACCGACCGCAATGGATAACACGACAAGAACGACAACGATGAATAACGGAAAATTCGGGAGTTGGTAAGAAGCCTTCGGCACAACGGTTGATAGACGATCTTCTTTGTCTGCTAGCGAGGCGTGTAGTTCCTCGCCACGCAACATGATGGGGTCGATCGAAAGCTCGTCAAGTTTTCGCAATACGTCAGGTGACGCCATCGCTTTCTGCAGCGCGATCCCTATGACCTCCAAACGGTCACGTGGCGTGCCCCGCGGCGCCCACCAATATCCGATGTTGCTACTGAGGACGTCGATGCCCTGTTCGCGAGCCGTTGGAATGTCTGGCAGACCCGGATGCCGTTCTTCACCTAAATAGGCGAGTGCGCGAAGGCCAGAGCGGGCGCCCGTGCGGAAGTTCTTGTACTCTGCAGTGGAAAACGCGGAAACGTCAACGTGCCCACCGGCTAGTGCCCCAAATCGTTCCGACCCGCCTCCGGTTTGCGTGTACCGGAATTTGGCGCCCGGCTTCCGTTGCTCGAGCATCAGGCCAGCGAAATGACTCGGTGCGCCAATATTGGCGGCAAACAGCACGCTATCTGGTTTCTGTTCAGCCACCTCCATTAGGTCGGCCAGCGTTTGATACGGGGCCGTTTCAAAAACGGCAATCAGTAGCCCCACTCGACCTGTTCCGGCGATCGCTTCGAACACCTCCGGTCCATAGGGTACAACACCTGCATACTTGGCGGTCTGAATCGCGTCGTGAAGGTGCAATATGGTGTAACCGTCTGGTACGGCATTCTTGACACGGCGGCTCCCAATCGTGGCGCCCGCGCCCGGAACATTCACAATCACCACTGGCTGGTCGAGTAGTGCCTGTTCGTTTATGGCCTTCTGAATGATCCGCACGAACGTGTCGCTACCACCACCCGGTCCAAAAGGCACGACGATCTTCACTGGTCGTTCGGGGAATTCTCCATCGGAATCTCGTTGCAAACCGCAGCCGACCGATGCGGAAATAGCGAGTACAAAAATGGCGGTCACCAAGTCGGCGAGAGTCCTTGGGCGAACTTGTGGAGTGGACGGCAGAATGCATGGCGCGTCGCAGGCTAACTCAATCACATTTGTGTTCAACTTGTTCGGGAAGGGCATCGTTGGCACCTCGCGCGAGACGTCCGTGAGCATCCTTCCTAATTCCCTTTTACCGATACTCTTGCGCTGTTACAGACAAGGTCAATGGTCAGCTGATCTTTGGCAACTTCTTTAAGAATCCGCCGAGTATGTCAGAGACATGTTTGGCCCAAGGAGCGTCTTGTTCGCGACAAATCACATAGATCACAAAGAACAGATAGATCGATAGCAAAATACCTGCCTTACCACGCTTCATTTCCACGTACTTCACGCCCGCACTCGTGATGCCTCGTTTTCCTAGATAGTAGACAAAGAAGCCGATGATTGTCAGAAAAAGCAGCAAAAACTGAAGCTCCGCACTCTGCGCGATTGTGTCGGGCGCCATCGAAATTGGCCCATGGACTAGCGTGAACACGAACAACGGGAAGCCGAGAGCAAAACAAATGTCGAAAATGTTGCTCCCCAAGGCGTTGGCAACCGCGTCGTCATAATTGCCCCTTCGCGCGTCACGAATCGAGATGACCGTGTCTGGAACGCTGGTCGCCATCGAGGCAAAAATGACCGCGACAAACATTGCGGGCATGTTCATTCCCGTGAGTTGGACGTCCGAGAACGGAAAACTATACGGCTCCAAGGGACCGCTGCCGAGCCATTCACAAGCCTTCACCAACACCCAACACGTCGAACCAATCACGCTGGTCGAGGCTAAGAGAAGTGGCCAACCGTTCCAAGTCTCCTCACTCATTTGGTCCTTATGGTGTTCCTTGACAAACAGAGACTCCAGGTCAAGAAGTGGACCGAGTGAAAGCCAATAGAATATGCTGGCGACCCTGCCTGTGTCTTCGTCATTCTCTTCATGGTCTTGATCGTCGCCGGTGTTCCCACTCGATTTCATGGACAGGATCATGTAGAGGAGGTAAACGACATACATCCCCATGAGAATGAGCCCCTGCCACCAATAGAGATGGTCGCCGTTAATCGCCAGAATCAGCACGAATTCACAAATGATCAGCGACAGGCCATCGCGCAGCAACACCTTCGTCGAAACGTTCACCGAATGAACGCGAACGCCCATCACGACAGCGCCGACGACAGAGAATATACAAGCTGCTGGGATGATCATTCCGTTGAAGAGCGCGCTACCAGCAATAGTGCCGATGCCGAACGAAAAACCATCTGCGTCCTTGAGAACAAACAAGGCGAACAACGTCGTGAACAACTCGGGTAACGAACTCGACATGGCGTTGATGGTGCCACCACGAACACCCTCGGACAAGTTTCGTCCGATGTATTCAGATGCCGTCTCGAATCCGTCACACGCTCGCCAAATGAACAAGCAGCAAAAGAAGATGATCAACAGTGGGATCAAAATGCCCATACACGGTGTTTCCAAGAGAGATATCAGTGGTTCATTGCGGTCGCTGAAGTGAGTGAGCGGATGAAAACTGTAAAGCCGTCTGTGCTAAGGGAATGGCATCCGACTAAACAATCGTTTTCACCCCGCCGGGAACCGTAAATCGACTCCTCGAAACTGTTGGCAACCGTCACCACGTCAATCCTATACAGCGTGGGGCCCTTCGTGGCCCTCTGGTTGTGACGTTGTTTCTACTGTCTGCCTGGAAAGCTGTCAATTCGCGAAGCGATACGCCGATCCGAGCCAATTAGACAGCGGTAGAGTTGATCGCTTGCTCGGTTTCGGCCGGATCGGAAGGTGGAGCGGCTACGGATTCAATCACCCGCATCGTCTTCCAGCGACCACCGAGGAAGCGAAACAAGTAGATGAATCCAACCAGGCAAATCCAGGCGGTAATTGCTGTCCAGCACCAGAGGAGCCCCCCGCCAAACCACCGCACACCTACGGTTCCCGCGATCAGGGGGAGGGGTGCCGTCCAAGCCGTCGTGATTAAGACAAAATGAGTGTCACCAGCTCCCTTGATGGCGCTGACGAAAACGACGGCCGTTGTATCAAACAACACGTAGAAAGCGACGAAACGCAGCAATATGATGACCGTACTTTCTAATTGACTGAACTGCTCGGCTTCCATGCCCGACGCATGTCCCATCAGAAACACTCCTGGCGTCAACAGGTACAACACTCCCATCGGCAACGTGTAGAGGATTGCCAAATGATACGACGTCCAGGTCGCGCGGCTGGCCATGTCTGGTCGGTTGTCGCCCAGTTGTTTTCCGACCATCGTTGTCACGGCGGTTCCCAGACCAAGTATTGGTACGAAAGCCATACTGTTCACATTGAATGCCAAAGTTGTCATCACCATCGCCTCTTCGCCAAGGCGTCCAACGAGCATCATGAAGAGTGTGAGTGCAAATATTTCGACGAAAAACTGGAGGCCGTTCGGGCCACCAAATCTCAGTAGGCGGGAGAACAAATCTCGATCAAATCGAAAACCGTCCAGCAAGTGATAGGTGTGAACGTAGTGGGGCCGAATCATGATCGCGCCGTAGAAGAGTACTTTCGACCACTGCGACACAACCGTCGCCCATGCGGCTCCCTCGATTCCCATCTCTGGAAAACCTAGGTGCCCAAAAATCATCAAGTAATCCAGTAGAACATTGAGCGCGGCTGCCGAGCTGTCGACAATCATCACGACCCGCGTTTCACCTCGCCCAGTAAAGAACGTCGATTGAGCAGCAGCGATGAGCATTCCCCCGGCGCCAAATAACAACACTCGCAGGTAGATTGTCTCGTATTTGGCGACGGTCTCTGAATGGCCAACCCAGTTAAACACCTCGTCAGCAAACGGCACAATCAGCAGCGCGGGAATGATGGAAAAAATGGCAATCCGAACCGCTTGACCGACAGCTGGGCCAATTCGTTCAGGGCGATTCGATCCCGAGTACTGGGCGACAAACGTGTTGCCATACATCACCACGCCAAGCGGTAGGCAAACCAGCGTAAAGTAGACCATCCCACCCGGCATCGCTGCAGCCATCGCCGGCATCGAATACCAAAGGAGGAACATCCGGTCGACGAAATTCATGATCGTCCAGGAAATCGTCGAAATTACCAACGGAAGCGCGAGACAGAGTACTTCGTGCGCGCCACACCGCCGACTCCACCAATTGCGAATCCGGCTTCCCTGCCGTAGTTCGTCTTCAGTGATTGCCATATGCCGTGTCCGAATTAGTTGGTTGGGATGCCGCCGGTCGATGCGGGCAAATCCCGTCAAGCACAGCGCGGTGCGCAAGATCGCTAGTTTACCAAGGAGCCTTGCGGTCGTGCGAGGGTTCGGACCTATTTCTTGAACTTGCAGAGATTCGCACGCCGCTGACAAGCCCTAGGCCCAGCGACCGGAGTGAATTTGGCCCTTGCTAACCAGAGGGTATCCCTCATTCACTTGACGGCACGACAACCGTGCAGGCCTCATCGTCATTTCGCGGGCTATTGACGCGTGTGCTGACTGGTTCGATCACCAATCGTCCCTCTGGCAGCGGTACGAGCAGATCGGCTACGTCTGCCTGCGGTGTATCGTTTGCCAACCAACCGTCATAGCCCGACGGTTCCAGGATCACGGGCATACGGTGATGCAGTGGACGAACCTGTTCGTTGGCGTGCGTAGTAACGATCGTGCATGATTCCATGGGACCCAGCCCTCCTTTGTCCCAGCTTTCCCACAGACCGGCGAACGCGAATGGCCGGTGATCCGGCAAGTGAAAAAAATACGGCTGCTTACCGTTCTTTCCTTTCGTCCACTCGTAGAATCCATCTGCCACCACCAAACAACGTCGCTTCTTGTAGGCGTTTCGGAATGATGGTTTCTCGGCAATCGTTTCACCACGAGCATTGATCATTCGGGAGCCAATCGAAGGGTCATCGGCCCAGAAGGGAACTAGCCCCCATCGCATTTGGGTTAACACACGTTCGCCTTCGAAGAGCCGCACCACCGCAACGTCTTGAGTTGGAGCGATGTTGAACCGCAACAGTAATTGTGGCTCAGCACCCAGCATGAATTCCTGAGCGATGATCCGGTTCGGTGTCCGCAAAGCGAATCGTCCGCACATGCAATATTTCCGAGTCGTACGCGATTTTGGACTGAGACTTTCGATCGTGTCGCTATGTAAACTCAAACGGTCTGAGTTGTCTACTATTGTGGGATCCTGCTCATCGTATAAAACGCCTCCGCCGGAAAAAGGGACACGTCGTCGATCGCGATATTTCGCACTCGAATGTCGTAGACGTAACCTGCCTTCAACTCGGCTAAGGTTAGGCGAACTCGAGTCGATGAAAGCACTTCAACACTGGTAACCTGTTCCACGCGACGATCAATGTCGTCGCCACCGTATTTTGGCGTGGATTCACGTCGTGCCGACTCGATTTGGTACCGGTCTCGCTCAGCCGCTCGTTCTTCATCAATCGGTTGAGTCCATTCAATTTCAAATCCGTCGCTCGTCGCTTCGACGACCGCGATGCCGACGCCAAGTCTCTCGGGATCGAAGTCCAATCTGGTAAGAGCTCCAATATTGTTGGCTCCACCCCACCCACTATCGCGAATGCCGCCAATGTAGAGACTGCCTTTTGGCGATACGGCAGCTACCAAGGGACCGAGAAACGTCTTGCCGTCAATCGGGTGATACCTGCTCATCGGATAAATCGCACCCTGAAGCTGGCCGTCGACGTTTTGCAAACTCATCCGCACCAATCGTCGAGAATCAAATTCACATCCGACCAAATGGCCCGTAAATGGCCCGAATGCGTTCTCTTTTTCCGTCTCCAAGAAACAGATTCCGTTGACGCTGCGAGTCCAAGGGTGCGGTATGTTGATCGCCGGTTCGGTCAATGGCGGATGAAAATCTGCCGTTTTTTCCCAGTTGTTAATGAAGCCAAACCGTTTTCCTTTTCGAACATGGTTCAGTTCATTGTAGGGATTATAGTTTCCTTGATTGTCGGTAACAAACAACTGGCCTTTTTTGTTCTTGGCGATGCCAATCGCAAAACGATGCCCACCGCTTATCGGTTCTACGGAGAATAGCCGTGGATCGGAAGACGTCGGTTGGCGAGGCACGATTGCAGCAACAACACCTCGATTGAACGCGGCAGCCAGACTTCGTTTGTCTTGCTGGCACGCAACAGAGACGAAATATCCACCTGCGTCACGTGATGGCAACCCAATCGCCCAATCGTGGTAATCGGCAGTGTGGCCCCAGCCTGACGCGACCGTTCGCATTTCTTCGGCGAACCCGTCCCCGTCTCGGTCGAAGAGTCGTAACAACGCGTACTTGTTGATTACGTCAACATAGTCCGTTCCGGCCGCTGCTCCAAACGGCGCGGCCAACTCGTCACTGAACTGAACCAAACGATCTTCAATGCCGTCACCATCCGAATCACTCATCAACCAGACTCGCCCCTTCAACGAGCATATCACGACTCGGCCATCAGCCAGCCACTGAATGCCCGTTGGCATGATGCCCGCGTCCAGAGGCACTGACCTCGCTCGAAATCCCGGCACGATCGGCGGTAGTTCTTTCACCACTCCCACAGTGCGTTCTGTATCGGACTCCATGAAGTGATCCACCAGTTGACTGGTGCGATACTCGAGTGTCCATTTCCGGTCTTTGGGGCGCAACCATCCGGACGCGTCGGCCTTCCCGCCGGCTTGGATGATGTGAATCTGCGATTCTGCTGAGAGCCGGTATGCGCCATCCTGATGGACAGCTGGACCTTGCCTTGGCCAGGCCTTCAGTTCAACGTCCCATCCGGCTGGGACCTGCTTTACTTCGACGTTGCGAACCCAACCACTCTCGTCATCACCCCAAATTGGCTGCACCGATTCGATCACCGTCATCGGATCATCGCCAACGTCGGCTGGAAAGAACAGCCGGTACGCGAATTGAACGCCCGTGTCGTGCTTCACCCAATCGAACTCGGTCACGAACTGACCGCGGACGATCGGGGCGATGCGGCGTTCGCCCTTCGTCAGAATAATGTCCGGTTCGCGGTCGGCGTCGGACCAAATCGATTCACTGCCCAACTCCCAAAACCAGTACTTGCCTTCCACTCGCTGCCGAGCCGTGTCGCCGGTCCACCACATTCCCAATCGGGCCGTTTCCAAGTCGAACAACACGTTGTGCCGGTTCGGCAGGCCAACGATCAGCGGCCTGATGAGTTTCGATCCATTGTTGCGAACAACATCCGTCAGCACCGCAGATTGTTGACGCTCACCATCCGCCTTCCGCACGCCGGAACGGCGGACGGTCCGCACGGGGTTGGCAGCAGGTGGCGTGAATCCGGGGCGATTCAGCGTTTCCCAAACCGCGGCTAACTGGATGTCGAGGTTCTCATCTAAGACGCCGTGGACGGGCGCTTTGATGGATGGCATCTCCATGCGGGGTACGATTCTCGCCGGATCTCGAACCCAACGTTCGAACCACTGACGATTGATTCGCTTTCCCAACATCGACAAGTCGGGTCCCATCGCGTTGAGCGGTGCCTTTGGCGCCTTGGTCTTGCCGATCTGGTGACAGCTCGTGCACCCAAAACCATCTGTGGTAACCAACCGTGCGCCGACATTTCCCAAGTTGTCCGGAGCTTGTGTGGGAGCAGTTTGCGGCGAACCGTCAGGGAACCGATCGGATCCACGCAGATAGGCGATCAACGCCGCTTCGTCCTGCTCGTTCAACTCGAACTTAGGCATCTGAACCGAAAGCCACTCACGGTGCCGTTTTCCGTCTCGTCGGATTGCCTTTTGTAAAGCCTCGACGGTTAACTTGTCTCCCACACTATTCAACGATGGAGGCGTGACGGCGGGAAGATCGGCAGCCAGGTGTGGGTATTCGTCGGCGACAACACGCAGTTTGCTAGCAATGCCAACTGCCGATCCACGAGCGTGACAAGCGGCGCAGCGTTGTTCCTGAAAGATCTGCTGTCCTCGCAACCAGGACGAGGGTTCGCGAGTCGTTTGCCGACGCTGGGAAAAGTAATCTCGCAGCTGTTGTCGACTTTCCACATCCAGCTGGTATCTCGGACGCTGCGAGCCACTCGAGGCATCACGCGGTGCGCCACTACAGGCATCGTCCCAACGCGATCCTCGGTGAAGTGCCGCAGCCACGGGTGTCGACTGGTCCGAATGGCAATTGGCGCAGGCCATTCGACGATACAACTCCATGCCTCGTGTTTTATCGCCCTCAACCTTCACGGGCTGGGACACAGAAGTGGATGCCAAGAACGCAACCATCTGATCCAACTCGCCACCTTCCCAAACAAACCTTGGCATGCGGTGATTTCGTTGTATTTTCGCCGGATCCATCAACCACTGCTTCAGATATTTCGCACTCCGTTTTGCTCCCACGGCGCTCAGATCGCCACCGTCCAACCAGTCAATACTGCCCACCTTGTTGAAATAATGACAGGCAACACAGCCGCGTTTTAGAAACAACTCTCGACCAGATCTCAGTGATTTCTTATCCGCAATGGGCGAGGGTTCGGACGAATGGTCTGCTAAGTGCGTCGCCAAATCGGCTGCGTCCTGGGACGACAATTCGAAATAGGGCATCCGACGATGCTCTCGATGAAGCTGGTCCTGACTTGACCGTTGCAAGTACTCGGCGGTCCAACCGCGGCCGAGGTCAACTGAATTGACACCTAACTGCGGTGCTGCGAGTGATTTCTCCTCGCCATGACACGCGACACAGCGAAGCGCTGAGGCGAGTATTTTGCCGGAGGCAAAATCCGCTCGAGGCGATCCCTCGGTGAGGTGAAACAGATTCGCGGGATTGATCGGCTCCCACTGAAAACTGGGGCCCCGCCAGAATAGCTGCAACGGTGAGTTGGCTGCGTGGGTCGCCAGTCGCAGGCGAATCTCGTGCTGCCCAAAACTCAGTTCGTGTGGTTGAGACACCGTCCACTGCGGCGTTTGAATTTGTCCATCTGCTTCCAGCCACGTCTCGCCATTCAAAGTGAAACTCAACTCACCGGCAGCGAAGGCGGCAATCTGGAAGGCGCCTTGCGTTCTTGTCAACAACAGCCCCTTCCACTCTGCCCGTAATCCTCCCGGTAACAGTCGCTCATCCACACCACCATCTTGCCACTGGAAAGACAGCGCCTCGTCGATGCGGCGAATCGTAGTGTTCTCGTCGTCCCGATAGATACCAATCCAGCCGTTCATGTACCGCGGCTGCTCGTCTTCGTCCTCGTCTTGGGCCGCAACGAACGTAGCCGGCAACATCGCCAATACGAACATCCATCGAGTGAGGTACTTGCGACATAGGGCCGTGTTGCGTCGATTCATCATGTCCGTTGGTCGTTGAGTTCGGAAATCCGTCAAGCTTTTCATGGATTCAATATAACCGCCGCATCGGTAGCGTCCACGACGCAGCAACAGCAGTGGCCGTCTCACCGCAGGAGAGAATTCTCGGTATATTGAGCTTTTGGGCGTGTGTCGTTAATCCAACGGAAACCTGATTCGAGATGAAGATAGCTTACCTGGACTGCCTCAGCGGCATCAGTGGCGACATGACACTAGGAGCACTCGTCGATGCTGGCGTTCCGCTAGATGCGATTCAGGAGGGAATTGATTCTCTAGGGCTGCCCAGCTGTCGATTGGAATCTGTGGAGGTGAAACGGAAAGGGTTTCGAGCGACCAAGGTCAACGTGGTCCACGAACCGGAACACGCGCACCGACACTTGCATCACATTACCGACATGATTGACGGTAGCAAGCTCTCAAGCGATCAAAAAGACCTAGCGCGGCGGATCTTCACTAGACTTGCCGAAGCCGAAGCAAAAGTGCACGGCAGCACGATCGAGAAAGTCCATTTCCATGAAGTCGGCGCTGTCGACTCCATCGCGGACATCGTCGGAAGCGTTATCGCTTGGGACCTGCTGGGTGTCGACCAGATTTTCTGTTCGGCAATCCCCACCGGCCATGGTCAAATCACCATCGCCCACGGTCGAGTCAGCATTCCGGCGCCGGCGACGGCCGAGCTCTTAACTGGCATACCGCTGGCGCCTTCGCCGGTTGCCAGTGAATTGACCACACCAACCGGAGCCGCAATCGTCTCAACTATCGTTGACGATTTCGGTGATCTTCCGCCAATGCGAATTGAGAAAATTGGTTATGGTGCGGGAGACAGAGATTTTGAAGAGCAAGGTAATTTGCTACGACTCTTCGTCGGTGAACGGGACGATTCCTGGCAGAACGACCAAATCTGGGTACTAGAAACCAACTTGGACGATGTGCCTGGTGAAGCGATCGGGCACTGCACAACGAAACTGTTTGAAGCCGGAGCACTGGATGTCTATAGCACTTCGATCCAAATGAAAAAAAACCGACCGGGCGTGAAGCTGACGGTTCTCTGCTCGGCCGCCCAAGTGACACGTGTCGAGAAAATCATATTTCGAGAAACTTCGACATTGGGTATCCGACGCTGGATCGCGTCTCGCCACAAATTGCCTCGCACGGCCGATGAAGTGCAGACGAAGTGGGGAAACATCACTGGAAAAGTCGCGATGTTGCCGGGTGGTGGCCTCAGTTTCTCACCCGAATTTGAATCTTGTCGAGCGATTGCGGAGCAACATGACGTTCCTCTACGTGATGTCTACGATGCGGCGCGAACGTCATTCGCCGAACGGTCCGAAGGTGCAGGTGATTAATGCCCTGGTAATTTGATAATCTTGCGGGCGTGATGGCGTTTGTTGGCGTCAGCATGATGCTCGCAATCTTGCTGCGCAAGTACTTCTGCTACCAAGCCAATGTAAAACGAGAATCTCGTCGCCGCGGTGAACTGCTCTATCGCCTGGCGGTGTTGACTGCGGGCTGCGTAGGCCAATCCCAAGGACTGCCGTATCAACGGGCTGTCTTCGCTTGTCTTGTCAACTTCCCGATCGCATCGAGCGACATACTTATCCAAATCCTTGGCAGCCTTGATCACGTTACCCAGCCAGTACAACGCCGTTGATCGTTGGTCATGGCGAGGGCCCAGGCGATCACGCCAGCGGCAGCAGCGTCAATCGCCTCTTTGGTCATTCCCAACCCCGAATAGGCACGGGCCTGGGAAGTGTAATAGCCGGTTGTCCACACATATCATTGCGCAAGACGGTGTGATGGGTCGCGTGGATCCCGGATTTTCCGAAAAATGGACGGATGGAGAAAAGAAAAACCACGAATCCTACGGGACTTGGCTCCGCCGTTTACGCGCCGTCTGCCCTGTCGATAATCTGGGCCAGCCGCAATTTGACATCTTCATCAGACAGCTGTGACACCTCGACCGTCTTGCGGGTGGACGTGTGACCTGCCACGATCTGAACACAACTTTTCGGCAGCTGTAGCGCCTTGGCGAGCAATTTCTCGACCGCCGCATTTGCCTGGCCTTTTTCCGGCGCGGCACTGACTCGGATCTTCAGATCTTCACCGAGCCACGCCGCGATCTTGTCTCGCGATGATCCGGGCACCACTTTGATGGAAAATCTAATCGCCCAAACTCCGGCTCGAAACTTCTTGTTGTGCCGCGTACTACCACGTCCAGCTGTTTTTCAACGAATCATTGACAATTGCGCCATCTAACCACTCACCCCGGCTTAGACAAATGATCGCTTGGGCCGCCTCGACTCCCATCCGCTCCATCGATATTTCGTCGGCCCCGGCCAAGTGCGGTGTTAGCAGAACATTATCCATTTCGAAGAGCGGGTTCGCTGGATCCGGAGGCTCTTGTTCCAGCACATCCAGCGCGGCGGCGTGGATCTGGTTCTGCTTCAAGGCTGTGATTAAGTCGGCTTCGTTGACGATTTGCCCTCGCGCCGTGTTGATGAGAACGGCCGAGTCCTTCATTTGTCCCAAGGCGGCCGCATTGATCATCCCCCTTGTCTCGTCGTTGAGGGGACAATGCAACGTCACGTAATCGCTCTGGGCGAGAAGTTCCGGGAAATCGACGAGTTGAATATCGTGTTCCGCGACAAAGGCTTCGTCGGGGTATTTCTCGAACACAATGACGTTCATGCCCAGCGCTCGACAGCGGCTGGCCATGCTGCGCCCAATTCGCCCCAGGCCGACCACTCCAATCGTCTTTGTGCGTACAGGACTCAAAACCTGGCGAGACCAGTCTCCCCCACGAACCATTTTGTCAGATCGAAGTAGATTCTTGGCAATGGAAAAAACAAAAGACAACGCCAACTCGGCGACGGCTTCGTGATTGGCGGTCGGAGTGATGCAGACTGCCTTCTTCAATTCCGTCGCTGCGGCGACGTCTACACAATCGTAGCCGACGCCGGCTCGAGCGATCACACGCAGGTCCGGGAGCTGTTCTTGGATCTCTCGAGAGTACGATTCCATACCGCCAGCGATGACGGCGCAGAAACCTCGCACCACTTCGATCGCTTCCTGTGTTGAGCACAAACCTCTCGCGTATTGAACATTGTCGAGAAGGACCGGTTCGAGATCGGCAGATCGCAAGTCGCGAATACACGTGGAGTCTTCGTTGAGTGATTCAGGAACGATAAGAACTTTTTGCATGGTCAAACGGTACACCTTGGAGTGAAGTTTGTTTTTGAAACGGGCCTCATGCGTTCCCCACCGGCCCAGAATGCGGAGACGTGACGGCTAAGCTAACCAGGACTTCAGAGTCTTGAGATCATCGCGCAACGCTTGGAGATTCTTTTGCAGGCCGGCTTTGCCAAGGTACTCGATGTGCAGCGAGAACGGGCCGCGGAACGATGAATCCTTGACGATTTGGAAAAACTTCGGATCGATGCGGCCCTGACCCAAGGCGACATTTTCTGGCCGTTCGTCGGTCCAGCGAAAGTCCTTCACGTAGATGATCCCGAGGTGCGGTTCGGCAACTCGAAATAAAGTGAGCCAAGACTGTCCCGCCTCGACCGTCGCATGCCGAATGTCAAAGGCGATTCCGATGTGTTCGAGTGGGTGTTTGCGTACCAACTGCTCAATGTCCCAAACAGTGCTGCCGACAATTTCCCGGCCAGCATGATTTTGATAGACAGCTTGGATTCCCAACTGTTTGTTCAGCTGCACTAAATCCTGAAGGGTAGCCGCCAACTCGACCAATTGCGGGCGAATGGGCTTTTCTAAATCGTAGCGGTAGTATTTCATGCGATAACGTGGCACACCTAACTTTGCAGCCGTTCGCAGGACTCTTGCAGATTGTGGGTCATCTGCACGATTCACATCCGATGCCATGACATGGATCTTCAATCCTACTTTTTTTAGCGCCTCCACCAATCGAGGCAAATCGTCTTCAACTCGATCGGGCTCGACCAATCCGCCACGGCGAACGGTCGCCTCGATACCCGTGAAACCTATCTCCGCAAGCTGTTCACTTAGCGCGTCGTAAGGCAGTTCTTGAATGAACTTGACGAAGGCGCCAATCTGTGGCGGGCCGGGCCGGTCTCCGCGGCTCGCAAGAGTCGATTTAGCGACGACCAACCCGGCAGATGCGGCAACGCAAAAATCCCGTCGACTGATCGACGCTGGGCGGTGTGAACTCATCGATTGAACGACGTGGTGGGAATCGCGTTTGGACATGGTCAATTTAGAATCGCCTCCACCTGCAGAGCTGGTGGCTCGAGGAAGTTGCCGAGAAATCACAACTCAAATATTAATCTTCCGATCACGTGCTGTCACTGTCCACTGTTCGACAACCTTCCCACCGCGTACGACATCTGCTGTTCGGTGTAACGCCGACGTAGGACAGGCGTGTCGAGGAATCCCCAGCAACACATCACCGGGTTGATAATTGACCGCCTGATCCGTCTTCAGCACTAAGTGTTCCTCGTTGTGAATGATGTGCTCCGCATCAGGGAGGTCGGGGAAGAACAACCGAGTGCCAAATGGCGGGTCGGAGGCAACCGACTTGTTGCCAGCATCCAGGGTCAGGCGGTCATCATGACACCGACTGACAACGCGAGTGATCAACACCGATGCTGGATTGAAGTCCAAATCGGGGAAGTTACTCTTGTACCCAGTGTCGTGAAACACACTGGTTCCCGGACTGAGTTCCAAGCGGTCATCATCGAAATCAGCAAAAATGGGAAAGGATCCCGTTCCGCCGACCACCAGTCGAGGCACTGGCCAGCCATGCTGGTCCAATTGCTTGGCAAGGTTGCAAGCGTCGCCGTACGCCACGTCGACAGCCGCCTTGCGATCAACCAAATCGACCTGGTGATTCTGCCCGTCATACAGATGCAAGCCACCCGGTACAATGCCGGGCAGGTCAACCAGCAATTCGTAGAGCCGCAGAGCTTCCTTCGACGTGATGGGAGTGCCAGTCCGGTGAAGCCCCGTATCGACATCTAACAGCACTTCCATCTTGATTTGAGCTGCGACACAGGAATCGTTGAGTTCGGTCAGTGGCTTCTCGTGATCGGCGGTCACAGAAAAGTGCACCTTCGGGTATTCTTGCGCGAACTGAACGCAGCGAGGAACATGGGGACCGACCGGATTGTACGCCAACATAATGTCCTCAATCCCCGCATCCGCCAACATTTCGGCCTCGGCGAAGGTCGCACATTTGTGTTTGGCAATTCCGTGTTGAAGTTGCAACTTCACAACTTCAGACATCTTGTGCGTCTTGCAATGTGGGCGTAGGCGACCGGCATCCTTGGCGATGCGAACCATCTCCAGAATATTTTGTTCGACGATGTCGGCAAAAATGACCAGCCCGGGCGAGAGGATGTGTGACGTGTCTTCAATGTGATAAGGTCCCGACTGCAACACGTTCACGGCATAGTCCTTGCTCAGGGATGCTTCTGGCGATCTTGCGACATTGCCGAGATCATACGCGTTCAACGAACGCGAGTAAAATCCCTGGCGTGCGATGCAACCCCGGACGGACTGACAACCCGCCTACCTCAATAGTCCGTCAGTTGCAGTAAGCACGGTGCCAATCGACTCGTAGACTCGAACGTCGGCAAAACGGTCCAGCGGAGTGTCGTCTCGATTGACAATAACAAGTGCCGCGCCCGATTCCTGCGCGATACGTGGCAAGCTTGCCGCCGGTTCGACAACAAGTGACGACCCCACCGCGATCATTAGATCCGCCTCGCGGCACCATTGGACGGCTGTCTCCAATACGCTCTGGTCGAGGGATTGTCCAAACGAGATCGTCGCGTGTTTCAACAACCCCCCACAGTCGGGGCAGTCCGGCACGGCATCGTGATCTTCGAAATACGAGACCCAACGCTCGGCGGGAAATCGTTCCCCACATCCGAGACAACCGATTTCGCGGGCCGTGCCGTGTAACTCGATAACCGATTGACTGCCGGCAATCTGATGCAGGCCATCGATATTCTGGGTGATCACACCGCGAACGAGACCGGCCTGTTCCCAACGAGCCAACACGCGGTGTCCTGCGTTTGGTTCGCTGCCAACAAACTCGTGATGCGTTATCGCCTTTTGCCGCCAATATTCGTACCGGGCCGCTGGGTCAGCGACAAAATCGTCGAACATCACAGGAGTGTTGGTTGCCCAGACACCGCCCGGCGATCGAAAATCGGGGATGCCACTCTCGGTGCTTATTCCCGCACCCGTGAATGCGACCACTCGATTAGAATGGGAGACCAACTTCGCGATCTCTTCCATGCATCTACTCCACCACAACCGTCCAGGACTTGTCCCATGCCCGACGCTCGGGATCGGCAAGTCGATGCAGCGATGGTGCGACAGCGTTCATCTTTCCCGTTGCAGCAGCATTCAATTGCAGCTGGCACTCCACCTTGCTCTCAGCGGGGATTTTCTCCCAGAAAAACAGCACATGCAATGGGTCAATCGAATAACCATCGAACTTGCCTTCCTCTTGTTGCTCGACAAGTCCTTGATCAGCTACCTCAAAACCCGCCGGCAACGGCACCGTCACCAAAACGCGTTCCGCATCCTCCTGCGCACTATTGGCGGCGGTAACTGAAACAACCAACTGTGTATCCCTATCAATTCGTGGCCGGGCCGGCCGAACCTCGATACTCAATGCATCGTCCGTACTGAGCGGACCATCGACGAACCTCCAGAGACGTAACTCCATCGGCACGGATGGCTGCTGCGGAAAACGAAACCGCACACCTTGGCACTGGTCGCTTCTCGGAATCATAAATGCGATGCCGATCGGCTGATTTCCATCGCCCGTCGGTGCGTCACACGTAAAAGTAGATATATCGTTGGCAAAACGGAAATCAGAAACGAGTTGCATCTTTTGTTGGTCAACACGAGTGTTTTGACCGTCCTGACTCAACGCCAGAAATACCAAGTACGTCGCGTGGGCAGATCCAAAACGATGGTCCTGGCGCTGAGTGCGCAACCAGTTCAGCGCTCGATCGCACTCATGCTGCCGATCTAATTTGTACAATGCCAGCGCCGCCAGGGCTGTTGCTTCAATAGACCGCGAACGTCCATCGCTTCCAGAGGCCGTGGGATGTAAAGCAGCAATCTCACCACTCTCCAATTGCCCCTGCAAAATGAGTTCCTGCAGTTGGTCGTCTGACTGGTCGGTCATCAAGCTAGCGAGCGAAGCCAAGTAAGCGGACTGAAGATCGACCGCCCATTCACTGATCTTCTGCCGAGCGATCAGCTTCGTTGGTTCGTCGAATAAATCGCTCCATTGCCAAATCGCATACGCACGCGCCGAAACATCCTGGGGATCGCCCTGCGCATTCTGAAACAGCGAGTCTCGATCCAGCTTCTTTTGCCAGTCCGAATACGTGACCTGGTCGACATTCGCCACGACTTTGGCATCGCGCAACGCCGCGGCCATCGCCGAGTCGACGACAATACGGGTGTGTTCGCTGGCACGTTCTAGATCGGGGAGTGCCGCTTGCCAGATCGGCAGTGCAGCTCGCGCCAACCATTCTCGCAAGGTCTCCTTGGCGGCGAGAATCGCATCGACATCAGCCACCTCCGCGTCTTCCAACCAACGCAAATGCAATGACTGGCTGGAAATCAATGTTGCCAACTGATCCCACGTAACGACGGGTTGTTCACGAAGCGACGACGAAACGGCTTCGATTTCCGCTGCTTTGGACGGGTAGCACCATAGGACTCCCCGAGTCGGAACGGACTGTTCGGTTGCCAGCTGAAGGTCCGCCACATCAATGCCACCTATCCATTTCGTCACGGGAGGTCGCGGATCCACCACTTCAACGGTGCCAAACCAAACATTGCGACCCGCCGGCGAATGCAAAGTGAGGTGCAGTTCCCCTATCGCCGCTTCCACAGCCCAAAGCTTCATTTGACGTTCCTCAACACCGTTCGCTTTGAGAAGCATCATCTTGCTATCAATACCACCAACAACCGACCGGTCTAATTCGAGATCAAGGCCCAATTCTTGAGCGTTTTTTCTGTCGTAATTGCGAACGGTAAGCGGTGTATTAAGCCGGTCACCTATCGACAATCTCGCCAGCGGCCGAGTCTCGAGATCCAGCAATCTATTCCCTTGTTCCTGCAGTACCCGACCCACTCCGATTGGTCGAAGATACCGCATCCAGTAACGGCTGACCTCAACGGCCGGCACGTCCGTGCCGCTGCCAAACCCACCGCCACCGCCTAACCCACCGCCCAGAGACTTGGTTACCTCTGGGAATTCTGGATTATCGACTACGGCATTTTTCTGCGGGGGAGGTTGAACAGCCATTGCCAGTTTGTTCTCGCGTACCGCAGGTAGCCCCTCATCCACATCCAATACGGCACTCGATCGATTCTCATCTTCCGACAACTTAATCGTGTCGTCCGCGTCTGATTTGCCCTGCTCTAACTCGGCGAGCTGCTTATCCGTGTTCGGTAGAATTGACTTTGCACCACGCGGCCCGCCATTGTCCCCAACAGCCATTGAGTCATGGTCCGAGTCAATTACAGCAACAAGGACGGTTTGCTGACCCAAATCTTGCACGACAGAGATTAGTGCCACTCCGCACATCGCCATCGTCGGTCCCCAAACACGAGGCCTACTCATCCGGAGTAGCGCCACACAAAATGCCCATCCAAGCAACGCCAGCGCCGACGCTACGATCCACGTATTGTTGATCCGACTGACAACGGGAGGTGCTGCTGTCCGATCGTTAGAATCCACAACGGTGGCGAATGTGCCAATGATTACTTGAGCCGAAAGTGAATCAACCTCGATGAGAACCTCTGACTCCTCCAAATCGGAGGGTAAGACAAAATCGCTCATGCCACCGAAACCTCCGATGTTCTTCGGCGGCGGTTTTTGAGCAGAAGCCGATAGACGATCCCGACGTCGATACAACATTCGACCGTCCTCCAAAACACCACCATACTGCTGCGGGACGAGGTCGCGATCGGTTAGTGTTTTATCAAAATTCACGTTTCCATCTTTCGATGCTCCGACGACGCGATGCACCTTCGTCAACGACTTGGGAAGTGGCAACTGAAGTTGATTGTCACCTTCATTCACCCGCGCGGCTTGATGCGACACACCGACACGATCGTCATCATTACGACCAAATAACGACACCACGATGTCCGCGGGTTTCGTCGAGACCACATTGAGTCGCACCGTGGAGTCGACCTGGACGAAATTTAATTCGTCAGCTGCCAGCGCTACGAATCCCTTATCAGCAACTTGAAGTTCATCTGAAAGGAGGTAACCGTCCTGGGACTTCAGATGGTACACCTCGCCCGACTGTGGGGTAAAATCGAAATATCCCCGCCCATTGTTGTCGGTAGCGAAGGCGACGATTTCCTTTCCCAATTGATCGATAACATGTCCACGAGTGGCAACGCCATGTTTGGAACCATTGACTGTCTCGATTCGAAATCGCTGCATAAGGCCCGGCACGACAACGCCGCTATCGGCCCAAGTCTCCGTTCGGACCAAATTCGGCTCGACCGGTATGGCCGCCGTCGCTTCTAGCACACGGCCCCTCGAATTCTGTCCCAATACAAACACTCTGGCAGGGCCGAGAACTTGAGCTGGAACTTCGAAAGAGAGGATCCCTTGGTAGCTCGTGTCCGTTTCATCCTCTCTACTCAACTTTACTTCGAATGGCGGCAGAGTCTTATCACCCCATGACAGATGAACGGCAAGGGCCTCGACGGTGTGCGGTTCGTTTTCAATTCGATAAGCCAACTGCGCCTGCGTTCCCGGAGCCACACGATCGCGTGTCACCGCGACCTTCAACTTTGAAAGGTCGGACTGTTTAGAGTCAAGGCGAGATGCGACAGCGTTTTCGTTCTCCGGTGACGCCAATCGAAACGCGTCGACGGCGACGGATTCGTCCAACAACCGATTCAATGCAAGATCTTCCTCTGGGGCATTCTCGTTGGCCATGCCCTCCTCGATCATTGACGGTCCCCGTAGATTCTCTACCTCGTCGACCGCAATGCGAGCCCTCACGCCCCAATTTGTGGACTCGGCTTTCAACAGCAGCGACTTGCCTTCTTTGACCTCTGGCAATTGGAATGTTCCCTTGTCCGCCAACCAGCTTTCGTCATACATTACCTCGCCAGATTCACTCTCCACGGTAATACGCAACGGTTTTTGAGGAGAATAGAACGAGACGTAGTGTGCTGTGTCGGCGTCGACAACCCGCGGAACAACCACTTTTAGCGGCTCAGGCGACAGGACGACCTCTCTACGCGATTCGTCGCCGACGGGCAACACGATCGCCGGCGAACCTCGCAACACGGCAAACAAAAGTACTGCAGCCGACGCCAATGGCGTCAGCCAATGAACGGTCGAACGTAAAGTGAATCCTATCGTGCCACGCTCGCGCATTCCCGAATTCTGATCCGCATCCTTTCGCTCGACGAGTACTTCTGCCTTTGGTAGGTCATCCTCCGCTGTGCCATTCTCACCAACGGGTATCTCCAACCGGACACCACGACCCGTGAACCGTGTGGCGACGGCGAGTGTGTCCAATTGCTCTTTGACGATCGTCCAACGGTCGGCCACTTCGGGATCATCATCAAGACGACGCTGAATCGCATCGGCTTCCTCCTCGCTTAGCAATCCATAGGCAAATTCCCACAGTTGCTGTTCGAGTTCGTCGTTTCGCTCAAATTCTGGCGTGTTGGCCATGACCTTCTATCCTGTACGTACCTTAATCAGTTTGCTCCTGCTGCGGATCCGTCTGCACCTGTTCGCGGAGATGTTTTAGCGCCATCCGCATTCGAGTCTTCACGGTTCCGGTTGGTATGCTCAGCTGTTCACCGATCTCCTCATAAGTCAAGTCACCGTTTTGTCGCAGGAGAAATACCTCCTGTTCTTCAACTCGCAACTGGCCAATGGCCACGTGCAGCAGTTCGATCTCTTCCGACCGTTGCACGGCGCTGGAAGGGTCAACAGAGGAGCCGGGGAGTTCGTTTTCGGTTTCGCCCAAACCACGGCGCCGCCTGCGCCAGGCAGTCTGCCGGATATCGCGACCCGTATTGAGCACGATACGAAACACCCAAGCTTTGAGGTTGCGAAGGTGCTCAACTTGATCTTGATGCTTCCAGCATTTGACGAACGATTCTTGAAGGGCATCGCGTGCATCCTCGTAGTTTCCCACCAGACAGACCAGCGCACCAAGCAACTCCGGCTGATAACGCTCAAACGCTTCTTGAAGCGTTTGAGGTTCACAGGCCGGCGCGCTGTCCAATTTGCTCGCTGGTTTGCTCACGATTGCCATCCGTAAGAGTAGACGAAGCAGCGTGATTGAAAGATCTTCCCCAAGAGAAAAACTGCCGCCCACAGCCCCACACATGCACCTATTGTTAGCACAATCGGCATCGCCAGGTACATTTTTGTTTCCACTTGCGTTGCCCTAACCATTTACATGATAATGGTTTGCATGTGGCCGGACACTGAAAAAACAAAAGAGCTACTCGAGGGGGCTCGCGAGGGAGATTCCGCCGCCGTCAACCAATTGCTCGACCGTCACCGCGACTCACTTCGCCGTTTGGTGCAAATGCGGCTAGACCGAAAAATCCGCCGCCGCGTCGATGTGAGCGACGTCGTGCAGGACGTCTTGGTCGAAGCGAGTCGTCGGCTCTCCGAATATCTCAAGCACCCTCAACTGGCTTTCCATCTCTGGTTGCGACATATCGCTAAGGACCGGATCATCGACGCGCACCGTCGTCACCGCGGATCCGCCAAGCGGAGCGTGGATAAGGAACAGCCGATCGTCATCCCGACCGGTATGGACCGCTCGACAATCGATTTGGTTGCTCAGATCCAAGATCCCGAACTGACGCCCGCAGCTCGTGTCGCCCAGCGCGAGCTCGTACAAGTCGTCGAGGGGGCACTCACCTCACTCAATGATCAAGATGCTGAGGTGATCATCATGCGTCACTATGAGAATCTCTCCAATCAGGAGGCCGCCAAATCGCTGGCTTTGAGCGAACCAGCCGCCAGCATGCGTTACCTCCGGGCGGTGCGCCGTCTCCGTGAAATGCTCGAGCAAAGCGGATCGTAACCGACCGATGAACCAGCCTCACGATAGCGAAGCCTACGATCTTAGACTTGCCAGCGTGCTCGCCGAACTTACCGATCGTCTGCAACGTGGTGAACATGTCGACCTCGATGAAATCCAACGCTCGCACCCAGATTTAGCGGCAGACCTTGGCGAACTATGGGGAGCCGTACTGGTTGCCGATGTGGCCGGGAGTGAGTCGGTAGTTTTGGAGAATGAAAAAACGAGCACTGCACCAAGCTTCGAATCGAGCTTCGACCTTCCCTGTGAGTTTGCTGACTACGTGTTGGAGGAGGAAGTCGGTCGCGGGGGAATGGGGATCGTTTTTCGGGCTCGGCACACGAGCCTCGCTCGAGAGGTTGCCGTCAAGATGATCCTGAGTGGCACGTTCGCGACGAAATCGGAGCGGGAACGATTTCGAGCTGAGGCAGAGGCCGCCGCTCGACTGGACCACCCCAATATCGTCGCCGTTCATGAAGTCGGAGAGCACGGCGAAATTCCGTATTTCAGTCTTCGCTACATCGCGGGGATGACACTCGCTGAACGGATCCGCATGAAACCGATGCCAGCGCGAGACGCCGCTGAAATCCTGGCGAAGGTCGCCCGTGCCGTCGACTGCGCACACCAATGCGGTGTTCTCCATCGAGATTTAAAGCCATCGAACATCTTGCTCGACGAGGCCGGTGAACCGTATGTGACCGATTTTGGTCTCGCCAAACGCGACAATGACGCAAATGTCACACGCACTGGCGCGGTGATTGGCACTCCGGCGTACATGTCACCCGAACAGGCGTCAGGTAACCGAAACGCCATTGGACCTGCCAGCGACATCTACGGGCTGGGTGCAATTCTCTATTACATGCTCACAGGCCGCCCGCCATTCCAAGCCGACTCGCCCGTCGATGTTCTGCTGTTGGTACGAGAGCAAGATCCAATTCGCCCCCGAATTGTCAACCCGCGTGCCGACCGCGATCTCGAGATGATTGCGCTGCGTTGCCTGCAAAAACCGTCGGATCTTCGCTACCGCTCCGCTGCCATGTTAGCAGATGACCTGGAAGCATACCTGGTGGACGAGCCGCTGGCCGTCCGCAGTGGTCGCCTGGTTCAAGTATTGTCGCGCGCCTTTCGGGAAACCCACCATGCTACCGTCCTGGAAAATTGGGGACTGCTCTGGATGTGGCACAGCCTGGTTCTACTAGGCGTCTGTTTGCTTACCAATGGTATGCAGTGGCTCGGAACGGCCCAACGATGGCACTACGTCGTACTATGGACGCTCGCCCTCTGGGCTTGGGGCGGAGTTTTCTGGCTATTGCGACGACGGATGGGACCGGTCACGTTTGTCGAACGCCAGATCGCTCATGTCTGGTTGGCAAGCCTCGTCGGCATCGCCGCCCTGTTCCCGCTCGAATGGTACCTGCAGCTCGAGACCTTGACGCTCTCCCCAATTATCGGCGTCGTTGGCGCAATGACGTTTATTATCAAGGGGGGCATACTTTCAGGCCTGTTTTACGCGCAGGGCGTTGCCCTGCTCTGCACGTCAGTTGCCATGTTGTTGGTTCCCGAGTACGCGCACGCGATCTTCGGTTTTGTCTCGGCTGCCTGCTTCTTCTTCCCGGGATTGAAATATCATCGACAACGATTGCGGAATGTGGCCAAGACGTAACGGTAGGCGACTACCGCGACAATCAGAGAGGCCAGCATTCCACCCGATGTCGGTTCGGGCGTCGGTACCGTCACAGGAACGGCCCCTACATGAATTCGGATGTTGTCGATTCCAAATTCGTCCCGACTACCGCTGCCAGCAAAGTCACTCACCTTCCAGCGAACCCACAGATTGGTCGGCGCGGCATCAAAGTCAAATCCAATAAGGCGTGAATGGCGTCGCCACAGCGGAGATGCGGAAGGTAGTAACGGCGTCGTCCATTCGGCAGCAGGGAGAGCGGTGAACAAGATCCCATCGATGGATATTTCAGTTTGCAATAGAGTGCTCCGAGGTTTGTCATTGAACACCCACCAATCAAACGAAAGCTCCCAAAGCCGTTCGGCCATCGAAGTAGCAATCGACAACTGAATCCAGCCTGGACTAAAGTCGCTGCCGGTAGCCTGAACGCCCAACACTCGATTCAATGCAGACGTTTCAAATGCGTAGAGCCCCCCCGACCTCACGCCTCCCGAGTGAATGCCGCGAGCAAGGTCGCCACTGCTTGAGTTTTGACCGATGACACTATCGCCGTCACTGAATCCAGCAAACATCCAACTGTCCGAATCCAACTGTCCGTCACCAGGCGAAGCGGCAATCCCCTTCCCGGCAAACCGCCCTCGATTCGCGTCCACCACGGTCTCCTCGAAATTAATCACCGCCGACCACGTTCCATGAGGCACAATGATCTCGGCCCAGCTTGTCTTGGTCGACCATCCAAACGCCAGGAACACAAACAAAACTCGAACCGCTGACATGGGAGACTCCTTTCGCAATCGATTCGTACAACCGCCCGTTTTCGCAAGCAGTTGCCGGCCACCCATTGGCCGTCACGTCCTAGCATTGCAACGAAGACGTCGTCGTCAAATCTCCGCGCCCATTTTCTGTTTTTAAGGTGACATGTTGTCGTCAGCATCCCATTGCACTATTCCCTCTAAGTGCTACACGCACCGGGCTTTGGAAGAATTTTGGAAATATTTCCTAGTACTGCGCTGAGTTCGTAGCCCGATGCGTAAGCGAGGGCTGCAATCTGCCCAATCCCTCGCTGACGCTTCGGGTTACCTAGTCGCGAGGAACTGACCTACCCACGACTCCTACCATTTACTATCCTCCGGCACCACGATGTTCTCTCTTCGAGGAGTGCCGTATGAACTGGGCGGGTTTCATCCTATTGCTGTTAACCGCAGTCTGCGTTTGTGGCTGTCAATCTGTTCCAGTGACTGGACGAAAGCAGTTTGTCATTTTGCCACAGAGCTACGAGGTAGCGCTTGGCGAAACGGCCTATCGCGACATCTTGGCTGAACAGCCAATGTCGACAGACCAGACGGCAATTCGACTGGTAAATCAAATTGGCCAGAGGATTTCTGCGGTCGTGGAACATCCCGATTTCGAGTGGGAGTTTCGAGTCATCGCATCGCCGGATCAAAACGCGTTTTGCTTGCCCGGCGGCAAAGTAGGTGTCTATGAAGGGCTGCTCCCACTTTGCCATAACGAAGCTGAATTGGCAATCGTCGTCGCGCATGAAGTGGCGCATGCGCTGGCCCGACATGGTGGGGAGCGAATGACACACGAATATGTAACGAATAGCTTCAGCAACGTAGTGAACTACTTCTCCAAGGATCGCGAGCTGGCAACGCAGCAACGAATTCACCAGGCATACGGATTAGTATCCAAGTACGGTGTGTTGCTGCCGTACAGTCGAAAACATGAATCCGAGGCCGATGAAATCGGGCTCATTCTGATGGCAAAAGCCGGCTACGACCCCACCGTCGCGCCGGAATTCTGGGAGCGATTTGCCGACGCCTCTGGACCGAATTCTCCCGAGTTTTTCTCGACGCACCCTTCCGAATTGAGACGGGCCGAGCAATTGAGAGAGCAACTGGAGAATGCGTCGGCAATTTACAACATGGTCGTTTATAAATTCGGCTACGGCGAACCAATTCATGTCGCGGGAAAAACACCAACCGAAGCGCCGACCAGGCACTCGAACACCAACCGGGCACTGCTGAGGTAGCCGAGTCCGATTGTTAATCACCATCCCTTACGCATTTTCCACCTACCCATTGGCGACGTGGCGAACGAACACGGCAATCATCGCTACGGTGACCACCAAGATGACCCAGCCGATCGTGGCCACGAATTGTGGTAACAAGTATCGTGTTCCATTGACCGTGTAGACGATGTCCCATATTCGGCATCGTCGAATGCAGAGTGTTTCTAGTTCACGCCGTTCCGCGCGCCGCGGCGCAGGAAAGACGCGTCCCCACGTGAGAAACGGTAGTGCCAAACAGCCGATCGCGTACCCAATGGCGAACAGTGAATAACACGTGACCGATAATCCTAGGATCGTTGGAATCGCCAGGATGGCGGCGAACACGAACAACACTGCCGCATCCAGTGCCCAACGAATGAGGGGAGCATATTGCGTCTCCATTGTTTTCCTCCTCCGTCTGACTGGTAATTCGTTCCCCAGCTCTCGTTCTTGCCACCACACGTCGCGACCTCGGTTCGGGCCTCGGTTCGGGCCTCGGTTCGGGCCTCGGTTCGGGCCTCGGTGGGAGGTAACGGACGTAATTCAAACTATAGAAAACGACATTCGCTGCACAAGAGGCCTCCGCTTTCGAACGAATGCCGAGGCGCATCGGATCGGGAATTCGGAGCTGCGGTGTTGAATACTGTCGAGCCCCAACGGCCCCGTGCCGGTGAATTTGGGGTTTGGCAACTACCTGACCAACACCACACGCACCCAATTCATTCCGTTCGCACCGCCAAAGGCGGTTGGAGCAGGAGCAGGAAAGTAAGCGACACAGGCCGGCCTATGTATCATTCGTCGTCGTTGCGGCGAGCTGTTTTTTCCGGCCGATCGGCGCGAGGGACAAACTTCCAGGTCGCAATCAAGGAACGTTCGCCTGCGGCAAAGCGTTCGATCTTGTCTGACTCGACCGAGATGACGACCGATGCCCGCCGGCCGCTGGCGTCCGATAAGTGGTAGTAGATCCAGTATAGCGAGACTTTTTCGATGGCACCTGCCGCGGTCACTCGCAGCACGCGGACATCATTTTCGTTTTTGGACTCGGTCGCTTCAAGCATTTGGCCACTGAACTTGGCCAATGACTTTTCAATCTCCGACTGAAACGAGGACATGGCGAGTTGTTTTGTCGGTGGACTGTTCGGCAGTGAGTTGATCGTCATATTGGCGATCAATTCGCCACTCTCCAGCTGACGCAAGACGGCCACGTCGTAGCGGCTGAGAACCACCTTCCAGTCTTTGGAATGCAGCAAACGCACGCCGAGCAGTTCGCTTTCGAAGCGTAGAAAACCGGGCGACAATCCGCTGGCAAGATCGCGAAGGACGGCAATGCGGTCTTCGCCGAGCGACTGCGGGACTTCAGCCGGCGCAAGTTCAAGGTACAAGTGCGCGGCGACGTCCAATCCAGGCTGACCATCGCTAACAGCCCGTTTTTCATCGATGTTGAGTTCCAGTGAACGAACGGATCGCGATGACATGTCGACCGTCAATTTACCCTCGAGATCGATCTCGGTCCGAACACCGTCGACCCCGCCCATGAGACGCCCAGTAATCTCGATAATCGCCGTACGGGAATCGGCCGATACCAAATGCGCAACCAGCGTACAGTCGATCGAAGTGTCGACTCCCAACAGGGCACCAGCCAATCTCTTGTCGACGGGCCATGTTTGTCCACGAGTGAGTCGATCGGGAATCAGTTGCGGTAGTAACAGGGAGTTGCCTTGTAGGTCGATCAGGTCTCGCTCCTGCTCTGATAATGGGCGGCCCGCCGAGACCCACTCGATTTGTCCATCGACGAACTGACATCCGACGCAACTTTGGTCGTCGGGCAGAGTCGATCGATTCGTTCGACTGCCTACCGTGATCGTCACCTGCGTCTGATCGTAATGCCTCGCTGAACGCTGAGCCGACTGATCGAGTAACAGCTCGTGGTATTCCAGCGTGCCGTGAACCTGGAGTGGCAATCGAGTCTCTTTGGACGTGTCCGCTGAATTGACAAGCAAGTGGCCACGGACGCGCATCGCACAACGAACTCGCTGGCATTCCCCCTCTTTAGGAGGGTGCATCAGCTGTATCTGTTGCATTTCACCGCACCGCGCCTCATTTTGAGACTGCAGGTTGAGAGCTGGGACAAACAGAACAACGAATAAGGCGATCAAGATCGACTTTTTCCAATCGAACAACATGATGACACTCGGGGGTCAAAGTGATGCACGGCGGCGATGGCGAATCAGGAGGATTCCCGCCGACAGTGGGCTTGCTGAGGAAAACAAAGGAGTCAAAACCGTAAGAAAAGGTCGCCAAAAGCGCCCTAAATTGACATTCGACCGTCCGTTACGCCGGGGTTAGTGAAACCTGGAGCCTTTTTGAGTTGTATTTGGGGTAGGAAGCGTTTTGTACGCGTGAGGCAAAAACGGAGAGAGTCAAGGGGGCAAACCAGAATTTTCGTAGAATTTGGCCCATTAATTGCGTTGTTGAAAGATAGTCGAGTCGGATTGTGCCAATTCGGCGTAACATGCCCAAAACCAACTGGATAATGGAGCGCAACGTGAAGTGACACGCAAACCAGCCGGTCGTTGAGGCCGTAGAACACTACGAGGCCGTTGAAAGCGTGTCGGAAGCAAACAGGGAGACGATCCAGGACGATCGAAGGAGCCCACGCCAGAATCAACGCGGGCGATTGGCAATCGCAAGGAATCCGCATTGACTCGACCAGTGGATGAGGAAGAGGCGAAATGCATACTGAATATAACAGCTCGACCATGAAACAACTGCGTGACCAGCAGGTCCGCTTTGCTCCTCGCGATAAGAAGCTGGAACAGATGGAGCGTGCGGAGCAGTTGATCGTTGAAATCGATCCTCTGCGTGTTTACTCGTGCGACTACCTATGCTTCCGCATTACCAAGTACCGTCCGGAGCAGAGTCCGAATTTGACGGTGTCCGGGACCGAGGCGCGGCACGACCTGCGTCTGTTTGTCGAGGATGTTTCGGATTCCGCGGACATTCGCGTCGAGGATGTGAGCGAACCGGTGCACACGGTCGAGCAGCTCGGCAAGATGCTGAACGTCTCGACGAAGACGATTTCCCGTTGGCGCGAACAGGGTCTGGTCAGTCGACGATTCATCGTGGACGGCCGCAAACGGGTCGGGTTCCTACACAGCAGCGTCGAGCGGTTCGTGAACCGGAATTTGGACCGAGTGAAGCGCGGCAAACGGTTCAGCCAACTGACTGAGCAAGAGCGGGACGAGATTGTCGACCGCGCCCGCCGGTTGGCTCGAGCTGGTGGCAATCTCTCCGAAATCACGCGACAGGTGGCCAACCAGATGAACCGCAGCGTGGAGACGATTCGTTACACGCTGAAGCAGTTCGACAAGAAACAACCCGATTTGGCCATTTTCCCGAACCACTCAGGTCCGTTGAAGGATGAGGCGAAGCACCAGATCTACCAGCAATACCGTCGGGGCGAGCCGATCGAAGTGATCGCCAAGCAATACAACCGGGCGCGATCCGCGGTCTACCGCGTAGTGAATGAAGTACGGGCAACACGGATTGCCGAGTTGCCGCTGGACTTCATGCACAACGAAGAATTTGAGCGGCGGCAGGCATCAAAGAGCATCCTCACGCCGATGCCTCAGGTAGAGACTCAGCGTAAAACCAAACCTCCAGGGGACTTACCGCATTACTTGGCGTCGTTGTACGACGTGCCGTTGCTGACAAGAGAGCAGGAGTATCATCTCTTTCGCAAGTTCAACTTCTTGAAGTATCAAGCCAGCCAGTTGCGGGATCAGCTCAACTCGAAAAAGCCCAAGACGAAGATCATGGGCGAGATCGAACCGTTGTACGAACAAGTTGTCGAGACGAAGAACATCATTGTTCAGTCGAACCTGCGTTTGGTTGTGTCGATCGCCAAGCGGCACGTGTCGGCAACGGACGATTTCTTCACTCTGGTGAGTGATGGCAACATGTCGCTGATCCGCGCTGTCGAGAAATTCGACTACTCGCGTGGCAACAAGTTCAGCACGTATGCCAGCTGGGCGATCATGAAGAACTTTGCTCGGACCATTCCGGTTGAGTTTAAGTACCGTGATCGATTCCGCACCAGCCAGGAGGAGCTATTTGGCGCGAAGGAAGACCGGCGTTCGGACCAGTGGGAGTTGGAGCGGGACCAGCAACTTCGCACGGCTCAAGTGAATCGCATTCTCGCTTGCCTGGACGACCGCGAGCAGCAGATCATCGTCAGCCGCTACGGGCTGGACTACTCGCAAGAGCCTCAAACACTGAAGCAAGTGGGTGCGGAAATGGGTGTCACGAAGGAGCGAGTTCGTCAGATCGAGGCCAGGGCCCTCAACAAGCTGCGGCAAGCGGCCAAGGAGAGCGATATGGAGTTGCCCAGCGAACTCCAATGACAAATCGAGGCCGAAGTCGACGGTGATCGCCCGCCGTCACGGGGGATTCGACTCATTCATCTCCGGCCGTTTTGCGGACTCGTCACGACTCGAGGTGGCAGGAAAGACTTTCCCATCGGCGGGCACTGTTTTTCATGTTAGTTCGTATTGCAAGGCAAATGCCTTTCGGTATATTAGCCTGTTTTGGTGATGATGAGCATAATCGCCAGCGTAGCTCAATTGGCAGAGCAGCTGATTTGTAATCAGCAGGTTGTGGGTTCAAATCCCTCCGCTGGCTCCACGACCGACGACGCAGGCAAAATGGCGTTTTTTGCGGCTGAAGTCGCAAGTTCTGACTGATCAAACAGGGGGGTTTCCCGAGCGGTCAAAGGGGTCAGACTGTAAATCTGATGGCAGCGCCTTCGCAGGTTCGAATCCTGCACCCCCCATTATGGGAATCGGCAATAACCAGTTAGTAGATAGTAACAGACAAGAATATTCAGAATAGAAATAAGAAATAAAGGAAGCAAGGAAAAACGGCCCAAGTCGACCAAGAGATCGGGGCGTTTTTCCCTGCGGGTGTAGCTCAATGGTAGAGCCACAGCCTTCCAAGCTGAAGACGAGGGTTCGATACCCTTCACCCGCTTT
>DUDC01000025.1 GCA_012959465.1 Planctomycetaceae bacterium | reverse complement strand
TTAAGTGCCTCCTCCATCGAGTGGTTACACTCCGATGTGTACGCCACCGGATCTTCGCCATGGTCGATGGAAGACTCGTGATGGCCGATCGGCACCGACTCGTAGATCGTCAGCCGTTCCCAATCGGAATTGCAAGTGCGTACTTCGGTGTTTTTTGCCAGCCACGGCATCTCAGCCATCAAATCATGATCACATTGAGGCAATGCGTAGATGATCGTTACTTTTCGCGGGGCTCGAACCAGCGAATCGTAGATGTTCTCCAGCGTCTTTCTGAGGATGTCGCCGGCAAATGGGTTGTAGAAAAACAGGATCGTCGCAGTGTCCGGAATCGGGAAGTCTCTGGCATCCGCCTGGGCGACATGATGGAACTGGCAGCGTTGGCGGTCAGCCAGTTTCGTCAGATTTTCCGTGGCCGTTGTTGCCAGGCCTTTGTTAAGCTCAACGCCCCAAACCGCTGCGAACGGCCTCATGGCTGCAAACAGCAATGCACGTCCCTTACCACAACCGAAATCGACAAAGGACTCTCCACGCATGTCGTTGGGGAGATGGGCAAATGCTTGTTCCAGTGATAGATAGTCGATTGGCTGATAGCCGAAACCGTTATCGTTGGTGCCCAGTTGGTCGACGTTCAAGCTGCCACCCGTATCGAGTTCCCAGCGCTGTTCGAACTGACCCCAGCTCCAGCGCGAAAACTGACGTTTCAAAGTGGCGAGAAGCCCCGTTCGCCGGATACGACGGACCCGTCCGAGGAACTTCTGCCAGATTGATCGAAATGCCATATTCATAGAGGTCTCTTTTTCCACCGCTAAGCCGTTCGACTCGTGGCGAACCTAGCTCGTTCGACGATGGTTTTTAGGGGACGACCGAGCCACGTGTTGCGTAATGATTCTCTGACATGAACTTTCACGTTGTGGAGCCAGACGTTGAGCGGGTCCGCGTCGATAAGGCCATCGTGGACTTCCGTGAAACCAGAAGCGAAACTGGTCTTGAAGAACTCATCGCCGCGGCCCATGTCAATCCGCTCGATTCCGAGTGATTCACATTGTTGGGCCAATTTGAGGATCAGCATCAACCCGGGAGAGTACTTGCGAAACTCCGGCGCATAGGCGATGACCCATCCATGCAGCACGGACCGAGAGCGAATTCCCATCGTGGCAGCGACGAGCTGGTCACCGGCCCAAAGTGCCGTCAACATTCCCGCAAAGGCCGGTGTTCGAATATCCATCGCTGCATGGAACGCAGAGTCGGTCCAGGGTATGCGCAAGGCATTCCACTGACTGTTGGATTTCAGTTGGCTAGCTTTCCACTTCAACATCTGCGACAGGACTTTTTTGTCTTCACAATACGGTTCCAGACGCAAAGGGCCGGTATCTCTTGAGATTTTCCGCGTCTTGCGAAGCCCCTCTTGCAATTCGCGAGTGTGCTGGCGACGTTCGATACGATACGCTTCGAACCCTTGGCTAAGGTCAATGTGTGGTGCCTGATGTGTCACCAATGCGGCAGCTTGGAATTCCCGTTCGGGAACTACCCAATCGGTGAAGTTGAGACGCTTTATCTTGACGCGTCGCAGAATCTCTTTCGTGTTCCAGTCGAAGGTCGGCCGGTAGACCGCCCCCTGAAAGTCCGACAGGTGTCGGCCGATGCACGAGGCTCTCGACTGACTATCGCGGTGAAAGGGCAAGAACCCGACGTGTTGACCGTCCTGTTCAACAATGCAAACTGCACTGTCCGGACGAACGGAGCCAAATATTTTCGCGATCTCGGGGCTGAAATGCGGGCTGGACAACAACGGATGTTCATCCTGGATTTCACGCCACGAATTGGCGTGATCTGGGGTCAAATCTCGTGCTGCGATGACGCGGGTCTTTAGCATTGTGCAATCAGTGGTGTGGGTCAATCGTCGGCAGGATCGACTGGCCTTTGCCGCTCTCATCCGCCGTATCTCTCGGTCCATCGTGTGACGTGCGATGGTATTTTGAGCTGCGAGTGGGTGCGAGTGGGTGCGAGTGGGTGCGATGGACAAGTAGCCTCGATCCGTCGGCTCGACGTAGGCAATAGTCAAGTCCCTCTGACGCCCCGGATGGATACGGCTGTTCGATTGCTCCCAGTAAAATTTGGCCCACGAACGGGTTAAAGAAGAAGCCGACTGTGACATCGCAGCGGACTTTTCAGGATTCGCGTCCGCCTGTACGGCTTCGATGTTCCGATGCTGTTGCGTCCGTGGGGTCGTACGGCTTTTGTCGACGGCCACGATTAGGCAGCATGTTTGCGCTGCTAGAGTGTTTCCCGGTCGAGTCGGCTGCCCTCACGCCGAGAGTGACTACGTGCGCGACCTAAACGTGCGGAATTGGCTTCGTGCATGGAGCCAACGGGTAGGGGCGCGTAGCCACTCCGAGAACCATGATTCCTTCAGTGACTGCTTGGCTTGGCGATAATGGCGTTTGAGCCATCGTTGGTAGGGGCTATGCACGAATTCGCCGATGCTGACGGGATAAGAATCGGTGGAAAAACTCTGTTTGTAGCGTTGAGACCCGGGTCCAAAATCAAGTCGCTGGACGCCACATTCGGCCAGTGCCTTTGTCATCTCGGCCAGCATGATCGCACCGGGCGAGAAGCGTCCAAAGTTCTTATCGTACGTCGGGATCCACATATGAGCAATCTGCGATGTTCTCAGGCCCAAGTGAACGGCAACGAGTTGATCGCCGGCGTACAGTGCAGAGAGAGCACCCGTGAAGTTGTCCGTTTCAGTGCGACGAATTTTGTCGAGAAACGAGATGACGCCCTGATGCGAGAAAGTATCGTAGACGTTCGTGCTCTTGTGTTGAGCTTGTTTCCATCGCACCAACGCGTCGAAGGCGCCGGAATTGCTGCTGGCCAGCTGGAATCTCACCTCGCCAACCTCCCGTTCCAGTTTCCTACGCTTGCGCGATGTCTCGCGCATCGTCCGCGAGCCACGTTGTTGTAGCTTAGAACAATATGCCTCGAATCCGTAGGATAGATCGGCTACAGGGCAGGGGCCCGTTTTGTGTGCCGCCACACCAAATGGTCGTTCGTTAGCACGCATATGATCGAAGCAAAATTCCTTGAGCGAAGCGGCAGAGAGCCACGATGGCAGATCGACCTCAGTGGAGTCCTCGCGGAGTATCGCTTGGTATTCATTCATTCCAGGAGCGATCGGCACGGCCCGGTTCTTGCCTTGGCGATGGAACGGCAACAACGCAACCGTTTGTCCCGTTTGAGAGGCTGTCAATACTTCCACGGCCCCGCGGAATTCGTTGGCAGCTTCAGCAAACTCGAGACTTAGAAAGGGTTGGTTAAGGTGAAGTTGGGACCGCTGTAAGCGCGACCAGGCCGCCCGTTGTTCCGAGCTCAACGCATCGATTTCTTGGCAAGCGTAATCTAAGTTCATGCTCCAACCTCTCGTCAGCCAGGCGACACATTCGATGCGTGCACGTTACGTTGCCATCGAGTGACGGTCTTTTTGTTTCTGAAGCAGGAGGCGATTCCCGCAAATGTAATGAGGTTGACGAAACAGGGAATGACGAAATTTGTATCGAGGCCCGAGAAAAGTAGCCCCATGATAAAAAGGCCGAAAAAGAAACGGGAGTTGATGTCGTCACGGTCAAGAAGCATGTAACGACCGGATTGAAACACGGCGACGATCGTCGCGATCGCCAGCATCGCGAAACCGATCAATCCGATGTCGAGCAGTGTTTGCAAATAGGCGGAATGAGCGTGGGCCGGCTGAAAACCGAGTTCATCACCCAATTCGAGAAATACCTGTGGCGTCCAGAATCCGCCGTATCCGAAGCCAAAGAACGGGCGCTCCGAAAAATACTCGAAGAGCGCACTCCAGATCGCAGTCCGCCCTGTGAGCGTTGCTGTTTCTTCGACCCGCCCGAGGAAAATAATCGATTGAAGCTTATTTGCCATCGGAAGGTCGAGTAGCAGCAAGGAAAGGGCAATCAAGCTAATCGCGGCCGCTGGCCCGAGAAACAGCATGCCGAGGTACCGTTGCGGAATACGTGGTACTGTAATGCATGCGGATGCTACCATCAGACTGGCGAGGGCAGTTCGAGAACGCGTCAAATAAACAAACAGCACGATCACGACGTAGAGGCCGCCCCACAGCCACTTCCGTCGGCTTTGACTAAACAGACAGAGGACGGCAATTCCCGCAGCGCCCAGTTGCACTGCTTGCGTATTGGGATGCACCGTTCCGGCGAACCGATAATCAGAGTGGATGAACGGAAAACCGGAATGAACAACTTCCGCCGCCACGCCGACGGCTAAATGAAGGAGTACCACGGCAACGACAATGATCGCGATATCCGCATTGCGAAATCGTTCGCGAAAGCCGATCGCCGCCGAAACAATACAGGCAAACACAACGAGACGGCGGATGGTCAATTCGGCATCGGCACTCCAGATAATGCTGGCGCAGGTCCACATTGCATAAATCAAGAACATCCAATAGTTGAGTGGCAAGGTGGGGCGTTCACTGGATTTTCCCCGCCAAAGCAACAGCAACACGCCGATGAACCCAATTAGCGGAAATGCCAGTTTTCGCTCCAGGCTTCCACTTTCGACCCGCTCATTCAATGGCGCGACGTCGCCGGATTGGATGGCTTCTATAGACAAGTCCACAGTTGTATCCCAGCTGTGCTCGACAAAATAGAAACCGATAGCGCAGGCGACGATGGTCACAAGCAGTCTCAGGTGAGATCGGTCGGTAGCAAGAACGATCGGCTGTGGTCTACGGATGGAAGTCAGGACGCGGCCTCCATGTTGCAAACCCCGTCCTTCGATTCCAATGTCGCCAGCCCGAACCAAAATGCTCCACACCGAACCACCGTGCCGCACGTATTTCCGACGAGCGTCGCGCATGCCGCACCAAAAGGGCCGTACGGTCGGATGAGGAAAATGGCCGACACTATGGTCGTTATCAATACCGTGGCGTCGGCGACCAAATTGAGTTTCGGCCGATCAATCGCCCACAGGCCATTGCCGCACGTGATCGATAGACAATTAATCAGCACGGCCACTGAGAGAACGGCCAATGTGTTTCCATGTCCGGAAAACCTACTGTCGAAGATCACGACCATCGCTTGTTCGCCGAAAAGCAGGGCGACACCGCAAAAGGACCCGACGGTTAGCATCAAGAACGCGGCCGTTGAGCCGAGTACACGGAATAGTGCGGGTTTGCCACCTCGCACAAATGCTCGTGATGCTGCTGGTGTCAGAATGTGTGATACACCCAAGCTGAACATGACCGCCACGCCACAGATGGTGTTTGCTGCACCGAGGATTCCGGCCGCGACGCGACCGCGAATCATCGTCACCAGCCAGGGAAACATGTGAGGCGTCATGCAGCCGACCAACTGGGAGAGCAATGCCCACTTTGCGAACGGCCAATTCTCGCGCCAGGCCGGGCGAGCATCGCGAGGCATCGTGAACTTGATCGGTCGGATCAGAAACCAGGCGATGACAACGATGGCCGACGAAACTCCCATCACCGCAAAGGCCCAATGCAGACGAAATGTATTGGTTTGGATCAGCAGCCATAATCCGCACAACTGAATCAGGCATGCTGTGGCATCCATGATGACGGCCGAACCGCAGTGCATACGAGCGAAGGACATGTATCGCAAGAATCCTCGCATCATCCAGAACGGTCCCGCGAGGATCAGGACGGCCACGGAAAGTGACATCGAAGTTCCGAATGCCGTGAGAGGCGTCAACAACAGAAATACGACAAACGCGAAAACGGCGACCAGCGAAGCGACCAATTGATGGACGAACACACTCCCCGTGTACTCGCTTAGACTCTTGCCAGACTTGCGGTGGCAGTAGACGGTGTAAGGTGCCGTGATCAATTCCGACTGAACGTTGAGCAACACGAACAAGAGCGTCATCACGATGTAGTAGTCGCCTAATTGGCCCAGTGAACAGGCTCGCCCAATCTCGCGAATCCAAATGAAATTCGTGATGCTGACGATCGCTTGGTCCAAAACGGCCAGCGCACCTTTTGTTGAAAGGGCACGTGATACTCCCTTCATTCGGACCAACCAAGAGGCGGTTGGTAATAGTCCCTGGCTTGTCGAGAACATGCGATCCTCTGTGCGACGATCCGATTGTCTTTTCGGCAACTGGTCGGTTGTGTGGTCGTTTGACTAAGACCGTGTGGGCGAGGGGACTTTGGCTGGTCCGCGAAAGTGACGTTGTGTCGACTGCCAGCGGGTTCGAAGATGTTCGAACCAGCCGTCGACTTTGGCAGCAAGAGTCGCTTGTGAGTCCCATTCCTCTGCACCCAATCGCTTCCACCGATAAGAATTGTCGCAACGGTGAACGTTTCCACACTCGCTCGTGAATGCACAACTCAAGCCAGCCTCTCGCACTACTTGTTGCATCTGAATGCAGTACTCTCCAAACGGAAATGAAAAATGAGGTGATTCCACGCCGAACTTCGATCGAAGGACGGCGACCGACGTTTCTAGATCTTCTTTGAACGCGTCGACATCGTCTCCAACATGGGCGTGGGTATGGGTGTGCGATCCCAATTCAATAAGACCTGTGTTCAGCATTTGATCGGCTTGTTTACTGGATAACGCTCTCCAAGTCCAAACTGGCACATTCTCTTCGCCAGCGTGATGCCATGCGTCGAAGGGCATCGGTGACGAAGTGTCGAGAAACGCTGTCGGAAGAAAAACGGTGGCCGGAACGCTGAGGTCCTGCAGGATCGGCAGAGCAAAACGGTGAACCGATTCGAATCCATCATCAAAGACGACCGCGAACGTCGGTGCTGAAGATGTGACACCACTTTGTTGACGACGGACCAACTCGCCGATCGAAATGGGTTCACAACCCGTCGACAGCAGACTGGCGATATGGCTTGCGAACCGTTTGGGCGTTACTGATAGCGGCGCAACACGTTTGCCGTTGAGTTCGGGCATGACTCGGTGATAGGTAATGACCGCCACTCCAGCCGATTCGATCCGCCCGAAAAAACGATGGAACGGCACAGCCGACCAAGCAGCGGAGCGGCGTTTCAGGTCAATTAACCTATTTTTCAAATCACTCGTGACTTGGTTGACGTACTCCACGGTGCTTTGCTGGAACGATTGTGAACTGGTTTCCCGCACTTCACATCCCCTTTTCTCACTGTTACTTATCACGTTTTCCACGCCCATTCAGGCGTTGACTCAGCATGACGCCCGATGCCGAATGACGGCATAAATCGTCTTGAATATCAACTTCACATCCTGCCACAGAGACGACGAGCGGGCGTAGCGGATGTCCATTTGCATCCATTGCCTAAACGGGATACGGGACCGACCGGAGGTTGACTGCCAGGTGCAAGTTAACCCGGGCATGGCTCGCAATCGTTCATTCTGCCAGTCAGTGCATTGATCGGCTTCGGAACATGCTAGCGGGCGAGGACCGACCATGGTCATGTCCCCAATGAAGACGTTCCAAAGTTGCGGAAGTTCATCGATAGCTGTCTTGCGAAGATAACGTCCGACGGTTGTGACGCGTGGGTCGTTTTCCATTTTGAAGGCAGGACCGTCTTGCTCACTTCGCAGCTGGTCTTTGATCGCTTCGGAATTGATGATCATGGTTCTTAGTTTGTAGATCTTGAACCGACGTCCACCATGTCCCGTCCGAAGTTGAGTAAACAACAGCGGACCTGGCGAGGTGAACTTGATTGCCACTG
>DUDC01000024.1 GCA_012959465.1 Planctomycetaceae bacterium | reverse complement strand
CGCGAAGTGGCTGGCGGACCCTCGACACTATCGACCCGCATCTGTCATGCCGGTCACCAACCTGAGCCAACAACAGCGTCGTGACTTGGTTGCCTTCCTCAATGGGTTAGCCAAATCGGATTTTCCGGAAAGCAGTGCAAAACCAAGACCGCAATCTCTAGCCGCCGGTGAAGAGCTGTTTAACCAAGTGGGTTGCTTGAAATGTCACGACAAGCAAAACAACTTGGACTCCGTTGGTCTTAAGTACCAATCGTCGGCCGCATTGGCGCAGTACATTGGCGATCCAAAGCAAACCGATGCCCATGGTCGCATGCCGCAACTGTTCGACATGGCCACCGAATCACACCTCGTTCGGTCGCTAGCGGAGTACCTGTACAACAGCAAGACCAAGCCACTTGCGCGTGGCCAGAAAAGTTCGCTAGCCGAAGGTGAGGGTGACGCGAAACGAGGCCGGATGCTGTTCGCATCATCGGGCTGTTCGGATTGCCATTCAGCGCAGGGTCCGGACGGACAGATCGTCAGCACGGCCACGGCTCCAGCTTTTGCTGCGCGTAGCGGCTTGCCGCTACGACATTTTTGGGATTTCGATTCACAGGTCGATGATCAATATGGCCAAAATAACGGACGCGTCTCAGGAACGGAAAAGTTCGGGCCAGGCGTGAAGGCAACCACCGGCGAAAATGACAAAGACCGAGCATTTAATTTCGACGGCACGAACTTTATTGAGGTCAACCACTTTCCGCGTCCCGATATCATGACGATCGCCGTTTGGATCAAGACCGAACATGGCGGCGAAGTGGTCTCGTGGGGTCGGCCCGGAGGAGGTCTGCGTGGATCAAGAGAACTGCGAGTCAACATTGGGCAAGATGGAAAGAACTCGGTTTGTTACGGCGAGTACAATTCGGATGGTGGATGGCGGCCGGTGATTGTCAGACCGACCAATGTTAATCTGCTCGACAATCAATGGCATCATTTGGCCATTGTCCGAAATGGACCAAACGTGCAGCATTATATCGATGGCAAGCCGGAGGGTAAAAGTGGCAAAGTACAGAAGGGACAGGGCGATTACACCGATCGATTAATCATCGGAGCCCTCGGCTTGCAGGCCAATCCGTCCAATCAATTTCGAGGTTTGATCGACGACGTTTCAATCTGGAAAATGGCGATGTCGGCGGAACAAATCTCACAACTCGCCACAGGCGCCTCACCGCTGAAAATTGCCCGACCTCCGCACACGACGGTCAAGACTTTTCGGCCTTTCAATGGCTGCCTGGCCGATGAGTTGCCAGCCAACGTGCCCGACTATCAACTGGTGGAAGACGAGCGGAACGCGATAAGGGATTTCCTGGCCTCCGTGCAGCCAGACAAACCGATTTACCACGCACCCCGCACGACATTTGACTTGCGCATACGCCAGTTTCGTTGCACGTCTTGCCATGAGTTGAACGGCGAGAATATCCAAGCAGCTCAACAGGTTGACGACGACGGACGAATCGTGCGCATCGAGCGGCCACCTCAACTGACCGGTGTTGGCAACCGTCTTACCATCGATTGGCTACAAGCCGTACTCGTCGAAAAACACCGCAACCGACCATGGCTTCGCATGCGGATGCCACATTTTGGACAGAGCGTTGCCGAATTGCCAATGCTGTTCCCCAAAACGTCTGGTGCAACTTTGGTAGACGATGCGCCTCGCCCCGATTTGAGTCTCGCTGCCGCGGGCATCGCGACCATTGGTGTACAGCAAGGGAAGGTCGCGTGCATTGCCTGCCACAACTATCGAGGAATCAACCGACAGGCGGAGGGAGTCGTCCCTGCTCCCGATCTGGCCGAGGCCGGAACGACCGTACGTGGTGATTGGTTTCGTCGCTGGATGCACAATCCAACTCGCCTCCAACCGGGCACATCGATGCCACAGTTCTTTCTCGATCTAGGTGCTGAGGAGCGTGAAAGAAAAATCGAAGAACTATGGGCAGCTCTGGTCTATCAAGACCAGATGGCACTGCCCGATGGTCTGCTGAACAAACAGACCGACGGAACGAGAATTTTGGTCGGTAAACGCCCGATCTTATTTCGGATGGCGACAAAGACACCCGTCGGACAGGTCAACCGAGCCATTAACGTTGGTCTACCGGGCGGATCAAATTTCACCTTCGACCCGGAAACATGTAGTCTACGATTCGCATGGCAAGGTGCCTTCATCGATGCGGGTCCGGCCTGGAATGGTCGCGGAGGCAATCCAGTGACCGCGAACGGTCATTCCCTCTTTCAATCCAAAGGTGGCTCTCCGCTCCGCTTTGGCAGCAAGGCTACGGCTACCAAGGTCCTCTTTCGGGGATATCGACTGGTCGACAAACACCCGGTCTTTCGTTATCGCATCAATGGGAAACTCGTCGAACATCGGGTCGATGTCGACGACGGACTCGTCTCACAGACATTCGTCATTCACAACCCGGGTCAGACCGTGCAGTTCATCGGCGAATCAGAACTGGATTACGTGTCAGATGTGGGAACATGGGAAGGGCCAATTCTCTCTCTTCCCCGCGGCGACATCATTCGATTTAAAGTCACGTCTCAAACACGCAAATAACGCTCCAATAAAAATGACCATGACAGCTGATTCTAGAATCTCGAATTCATCGGGTAACCAAATCATGCCAGCCATCCAACGAATCGTCTTGCTACTAACGTGTGTGGTCGGAGTGTCGACCGCCAAGCTGGCCACGGGTCAATCGTATGCCGTCGAGACAATTAAGGTCCCGGCTGATATCCGTCTAGAAGTCGGTGGGATGGCCTTCTGGCCCGACGGCACGCTGGTCCTTTGCACTCGGCGTGGTGAAGTCTGGAAATACAAGGACGGTCAGTTTCGCCAATTCGCGTTTGGCCTTCACGAACCATTGGGACTTTACGCCGGAAAAGTCGGTGAGATTTGGGTCATGCAACGAGGCGAGTTGACACGGGTGACCGACGAAGACGGCGACGGCGAGGCGGACAATTTCGAGGCAATAAATCAACAATGGGGCTACACCGGTAACTACCATCAATACGCATTTGGGCTGGTCCGCGACAGTGAGGGGAGTTTTTACGGCACTCTGGGGCTCGGTTTCTATCAGGGAGGCGATCGATTCAAGGGCACATGGCTCGGAACGCAGGACGACATCAAGTATCGAGGTTGGGTATTGAAGTTCACACCCGACGGAAAACGAGTGCCATTCGCAGCTGGACTTCGCGCCCCCAACGGCATTGCACTGTCACCTAAGGGTGAGATCTTCACCACCGACAACCAAGGAAGTTACATCGCGTGCGGCTGGTTGATGCATGTGCGCCAAGGCGACTTCATCGGCCATCCCAGCGGTCTGATTGACGATCCACGCTATCCCGAATCGTGGAAGATGACTCGGGAACAGTTGCTGAAAATTCGCAAACGACCAGCCGTGTTCTTGCCGCACGGAACGATGGGCAACTCGACTTCTCAGCCACTGTGGGATACGACGGACGGGTTGTTCGGGCCGTTCGCCGGTCAGACTTTTGTCGGCGACGTTCAGAATGGCAAGTTGACCCGTATTTGTCTGGAAAAAATCAACGGCGAATACCAGGGAGCGGCAATCCCGTTCATCTACGACAAATTAGGCGGCGGAGTAAATCGCCTTGTCTTCGACAAGAAGGGGACACTGTGGGTTGGACTCACAGGACGAGGTTGGGCAGCAGGTGAGGGTTTGAAGAAGCTCACTTACAACGGGAACATACCCCATGCCATCCACTCGATGAGTCTCACAAAAACGGGATTCCGGCTGAATTTTACGAAACCCATCAATGCCGATCAGGCGAGAGACCCGGCTATCTATTCGCTTCGTCATTTCGAATTGGAATGGCATGCGGCGTACGGCGCGCCTCCCTCGAAATCAACCGTCGTCAAGCCAATTGCCATCGATGTCTCCTCGGACAACCGTTCCGTCACGCTGCATCTTCCCAAATTAGAAACTGAGAAAATCTACGAGTTGCACATTGGAAACCTTCCATCGACCGATGGCGAAAAGCTCCAACAGTCAATGGCCTTCTATACATTGAATAGTCGCTTGTAGTTGCCAAACCTCAAGATCCACCGGCACAAGGCCGGTGGCGTAAAGCCTGCGAAGGTGTGGCACTGGCTCTGCCAGTGCCACACATTGATTGACATCCACGTCGCGCTACAACGCTATGCGAACATCGATGTTCCGTTTGTGGCCGTCCCGCACAACGGTCAAAGTGAGCAGGGATTCCTCTCCAGAATCGCTCGTAAGGCGATGAACGTCATCCACGCTTGTCACAATGTGATCGTTGACGGCGACGATCAAGTCGCCCGCTAGGACTCCGCTCACCGACGCGGGACCATCCTCCTCGACAACCACGACTTCAACTCCGACGTTACTGAGTAAGTCGAGTTCTCTCAGCAGGAAACGAGGAATCGGCACCGCAATGGCCCTAATGCCAAGTGACGGTCGACGAACTCAGACGGATGGATGGTGCGTCCGGCTGACTGCACCTGTTTCAGCGCAACGACTTGCGTTCCCACCGAGTAAATAAGATTGGAGTCATTTTTCAGTGGGTTTGCCAACTTGATTGACCTTTGTCAGCGATGTCCTGATCGGCCGCATACCAAACCGACACACGACGGACCCGTGAAGTTCGGCCGCGTTGCGACTTTGTGCGAGCATCCATTCAAACGACGAGACCGCCTACATCAAGATCTTCTCGAGTACACTGCCGTGAACATCGGTCAGTCGCACATCGCGACCGCTGTAGCGGTACGTAAGTCGTTCGTGATCAACTCCAAGTTGATGGAGTACGGTGGCCCACAAGTCATAGACACCGCACTTGTCTTCGACGACGTGATAGCCAAATTCGTCGGTGGCACCGAGAATCGTGCCACCCTTGACACCTCCGCCAGCAAGCCAAACACTAAAACCGAACGGATTATGATCGCGACCGTTATTGCCTTGCGAAAATGGAGTGCGACCGAATTCCCCCGCCCAAACGATGATCGTCTCATCAAGCAACCCTCGCATGCGAAGATCTTGAACCAGGGCAGCAATGGGCTGGTCGATCTGTTCAGCCATCGCACCATGTCCTTTGGCAAGATCACCATGCTGATCCCATGGATTGGCGGCACCGCCAGCGCCGATTCCCTCGGTCAAGCAGCTCAGTTCGATGAAACGAACGCCCCTTTCGACGAGTCGCCGAGCTAGCAAGCACTGCCGCGCGTAAGCGGCTTTCTTCGCGTTTGGGCTATCGAGCCCGTACAACGAACGGGTCGCTTTACTCTCGCCAGAGATATCGCACAGATCGGGAACAGCGGCCTGCATTCGATACGCCGTTTCGTAATTGCGAATAGCGGCTTCGATCTTCCCGTCTTCCGCAGTGGATTCTAAAAACCTCTGGTCGTTGGCGCGGATAAAATCCAATCGCTGCCGCTGAATCATGGCCGGGTCCGCTGGCTTGATGTTACGTACGGCATCGGCCGCGTCCGCTTTCAGAACCGACCCTTGATGTTGAGCTGGCAGAAAACCGTTGCTGAACAAGGCAACACCGCCATGAGGTGGAACCGCCCCGCCACTCTGCAAGACAACGTAACCCGGTAAATCCTGCGTTTCCGAACCTAGCCCGTAGGTTGTCCATGCGCCGGCACTTGGAAATCCCATGAATGGAACACCACTGTGCATCAGGAAATTACCCTGCGCGTGTTCGTTGACCGGCGTGGTCATCGAACGGATAACGGCCAGTTCATCACCCTGTTTGGCGAGGAACGGAAACATGCTACTGATCGGCAACCCGCTTTTGCCAGCTGGTGCGAATTTGAACGGGCTGGCCATGATGTTGCCATTGTTGTTGAATTGCGTCCGCTCGACCTTGACCGGCATCGGCTTGCCATTGTCTTTCTCGAGACGCGGCTTGGGGTCAAACGAGTCGACCTGTGACACGCCGCCCGACATGAAGCAAAATATGACATGCTTTGCTTTCGCTGGGTGGTGCGTCTGCTTAAGAGCTGCTCCCTCAGGCAAACCGGTCGGCCCGGCGTACCCCATGTCGGACATCAGACCTGCCAATGCTACGCTTCCGAAGCCAGTCGAACATCGAGCCAACATACGTCGTCGGGAGATCGGTGAAAAATTCATGGTTCAATCCACAGTTACTTTAGATAACAGTTACTTTAGATAAATGAACTCTTTGAAGTTGAATAATGCGCGGGCCAAGTCGGTCCACAAGACCTGAGTACTGGTCGAATTGGGGATTGGCCCAAGCGCCGCAAGCTGCTTGGTTAGATCCGCTATCGTCTGTTCGGCCACGTCGATTCTACTTCGTTCGCGGTCCGACAAAGCGGCCAACACGCTAGCCTGCGAAATGAAATTTCCCATACCGCTAGCCGACGCGGCAACTTCCTCAGCGGTTAACGCCCGATCGTACAACTGGGCTCGCAAGATGCGGCCGGTTAACACGCGGTTACCGCTGACCGGCAGATGGCGGACACCGAACGATACGATCGTTTGGCCAACGGAGTACTTTTGCGGTCCGTTACTCTTATACGATTTTCCATACGGTTCTCCGTTGCGATAACCAATGATGCGGCCGTCAGCGAGATAGGTGATAACGACATGCACGGGTTCGGTAACGGCTGTTGACTCGACCGGACCGGAAAAAGACTGCGAACGTCGATGGTTGTCGCTGCCTGCCAGCCATTGACGTGGCGTCAGTTCGCCAAACACGATCGAATCGAACACGATGCCGTTGGGAGTCTGTACCGTCATGGCACCGCCGCCTCGCTGATCGAGATTGGTCAGTTGAACCCAGGCTTCAAGTGTCTTCGTGGTCAGCGGTTGGGCCAATGGCGCGGTCACGACATGCGACTGACCACCGACGATCAATGCGCCCGAATCAAGACGCGCGCCGCCGATCGCCACACCGTGGGCCACACCGACACTATCTTTTAGATCGTCATCAAATTCCCACCGCGCGATGGGTCTTAAATCAACACGTTGGTCGGGCGATTCCGGCAAGGCTGCCAGCAGTCGCTCGCGAACAGGCTGCACTATTTCTTCGATCGTATTTTGGTGAGTGGCAATTTCGGACTTCAAAATGTCCCGTCGTCGAATCAACACCAGCGACGTGCCACGGCGCTGGGCAAGGTACCTGAGCACGGCCTTCCGCTCTTCCGCACCGACCGGCCGGCCAAATGCCTCTGCGAACATCAATTCGATACGCTGCTGATCATTCGTCAATTTCTTGTCGGCCAGAATCCTGCTGGCCCACGAGTCTGCCAGGCCGTTAACGAAGTTGTCGTTCAACATCGTCAATGACTGTGCCGGAACATTGGTCACGTCGCGACGTCCAGTCGTCGTGAACGGTTCCGGAAAGTCGAACACACGCAGAAATGGGTCGAGCGAGTTGCGGCGCACCTGAACGTAAACGCTCCGTCGTGGTTCGCGGCCGCCAACGGATTTTCCATACATCCGCATATCAAGTCGCCCCGCGACGAAGAGCAATGAATCTCGAATTGCCTCCGCTTCCATCCGTCGAACGTTGGCGTGCGACAACAGACGATTCTCCGGATCGATCCGTCTCGACTCGGCTGTGGCCATCGATTCCTGGCGCCACGTCTTCGATGTCACTAGGAATCTGGTCATCTCCTTGATAGACCAGTCTCGCTCAACCATCCTCGTGGCGAGGTAATCGAGTAGCTGTGGGTGTGATGGCTTGTCACCGAGTCGCCCGAAGTTGTCGGGGGTCGCGACGATTCCGCGGCCGAACAAGTGATGCCAGAGTCGATTGACAATGACTCGTGACGTCAGTGGGTTGTCTTCTCGGATCAGGTCGCGAGCGAGTTCTAACCGACCACTTTGATCGGTACTGTACGGTGTCGGATCGATCGCTTCCAAAAACCGTCTTGGCACCGGGTCACTCGGCGTTTTGTGGTTGCCACGCAGCAGCAACGGTTGGTCAAACCCGCCGGCCTCACCGAGTCCAACAATGCGTGTTGGCTCGGGAATCTCCGCTTCCAATTGGCGATACTGATTTAGCAACTGCTTCACGGCAGGAACGGATTGCACCTTATTGGGAAGCAGTCCATGTTGCAGAATTCCGTCGAGAAACAGGGCTTGCCCATCCGTCATCTCGCCGTCGCGCCAGGCGATGACGCAATGTTGAAGCGTCTTTAAATAAATTTGGCCCAAGTCATCCAGTGACACTGGAACGTCATTCGCCGCGAGTGCGAATAGCGACGACAACGACTCGGGCGCATTGGTCGGCCCCGGTTCGCCGCTAGGCACCAGGACAGCTTCGCGAACGCCGAACCACGAACGTGCGTTGCCCCTAGCCAACAACGGCGCGTCGGCCGCTGTGGTCAATTCGATGTGAATGTCATCACCGTTCCAGTACTTCAGCGAAAAGCGATGCCATTTCCAAAGGCCGTCATTCAAGCTAGTGACAGGGTAAACGGTGCCATTGCGAGGATAGTCTTGCACTGCGTACCGCAGCATCGCCCCGCCGCCACCGGTCGTGCGAACCCACAGGTCATATTCACCGTCCAACGGGATTTTTGGTGATGAGAGTATACCGCGGTGTTTGGTCGACAACCGATGTGTGTAGACACCGGCCGGGTGGATACTCTGCACGATCTGATCGCCATCGGCCAGAATTGCAAACTCACCGGCGGAAGACGGGCGATCGGCAAGGCCGTTACCGTCGCGGAACCAGGTCTTGTAATCGTCGCCCAAATCTAGCTTCCAGCGACGGACATACTCTCGTTTTTGCTGATGATCGGCGATGGCGCTCGAATCACCTTTCCACTTTGCTGAAATACTCTGCCACACGCGATCAAAATCGTCAGGTTTTTTTACCTCACTGCGAGCCCGCCACCAGACGTGCAGTGGGTCATTCTGCTGCTTCGCTCCATCAATTGCCTTGTTCCAATCGTCACCAAGCATGGGCAGATGCTCGCGAAGGGTGGCGATATCGTTCAACCAACTATGAGCCAGTGCTTGCTGCACTTCGTGTTTGAGTTCTATCAAACGAGCTTGATGCAATTGTTGTCGTTCGGCCGTGTTGACGTCTAACATGCTCGGCCGAGTCGAACCCAGAATGCCAAATAGCGCATAGTAGTCGGCATGGCTAATAGCATCGAATTTATGGTTGTGGCAACGGGCGCAGGAAACCGTCAGGCCAAGAAATGCTTTCGAATAGGCGTTTATTTGATCGTCGGTAAACCGCACCTTCTCGTCCAACGCATCGGTCGGTGCGAAGCCATGAAACACCATCCGCCAATGAGCCGTGCCAATGGCCGACTCGTTAATCCCCATCGCATCGTTAACGCGTGGTTTGGTGAGAAGATCACCAGCGATATGTTCTCGAACCAGCTGATCGTAGGGAACATCAGCGTTGAGACCTCGAATCAAGTAGTCACGATATCTATAGGCGTTGGGGATTGACGGATCTCCTTCGCTACCATGACTCTCGGCGTAGCGAATCCAGTCCATCCAATGTCGCGCCCACCTCTCGCCGAATTGCTTCGACTCAAGCAGTCGGTCGACCAAATTCTCAAATGCGGCAGGCGACGTATCCGCTTTGAACGCCGCAACTTGTGCGGTCGTTGGGGGCAAACCGATGAGTGCGAATGAAAGCCGGCGAATTAGCGTTTCGCGGTCTGCGGTTGTTGCCGGAGAGAGTTCCATTGTTTCAAGCTGCTGTAAAATGAACCTGTCGACCGGGTGATCTGACCAGTCAACCTCGTTGGGTGTCGGTACGGGCGGGCGGGCAATCGGCTGGAAGCACCACCATTGTTTTCGCCGCAACAAGGTTACATCCCACGAGCGTTCCTGAGCCAGCTGATCTTTCGTCGGCGGAGTGTCGCGGGGGTCCGGAGCTCCCATTCTGATCCAGCGAGCGATATCGCTGATTGCCTTTGGCGCTAGTTTCGCACTATCCGAGGGCATCTCCACGTCCTCGATTTCGTGACGAATAACTTTCAACAGCTGACTGTCATTTGGGGATTCCAGATTGATCACTCGGCGAATTCCATCGCGATAGTCCAACGCCAATTCTGCTTCCGTTTTATCGACGCTGTTGTGACACGAATAACAGTTTTCGATTAGGATTGGCCGCACATGCGTCTCAAAGAACTCCAATTGACGAGCGTCGACTTCGGCCGCCGCGATGTCTTGTAAACAACACGTCAGAGCTAGTAGAGCCAAGCTCATCTGCAAAACTGAATGATGAAGTGTCACGGCAAAAAAGCCTCGTGTGGTGCGGTTAAAATCACTGGGTTATTGTACTTGACTGAAGTTAGCTGGAAGGCGGTTCATGTTTGGGCCTTCTAGTTGTCCGCCGAAACTAGAGCATCTTCAGACCGTCCATAGTACCCGTACACGAGGCGAACGTATCCATCTCCAAGCCAAGGCGTTGGAGCATCGACACGTACAGCTTCGGAAGGGCGTAATTGTTCTGTTGATCGAACGCCAAGTGCTGGCCATGATCGAATCCGCCGCCGGCTAAAATGATTGGCATGTTCTTAGTGTCATGACTGCTGGCATTTCCCAGGTTGGAACCGAAGAGGACCATCGTGTTGTCCAACAACGATGAACCGTCTTCGTCGGATCCCGACAGTTTCTTGAGGAATCCAGCAAAGGCCTTCATAATTTCAATTTCTACAATCGTCAGTTGGGCGATCTTCGCAGGATCCTTCCCATGATGGGAGAGCATGTGGTAATCCGTGTCCACCCCGGGAATGTACGGCACAGCATTCATTCCTGTGTCGTAAAACGTAATGAACCGAGTTGAATCCGTCTCGATCGCTAAATGCATCATGTCATACATCAGGGTGATTCGTTGAAGCATCCGCGTACGATCCAGCTGATCTCGCGGCGGCTCGACATCGACTTTTGGCTTGGGACGTCTTTCCCACGCTTGTGCCTTGACTAACCGTTTCTCTGCCTCTCGCACGGCGCTAAAGTACTGGTCTATCTTGTCGCGGTCGCGTCCACCCAGGCGCCTCTCCATTCGTCTGGCTTGTTCTTTTACCACGTCCAAGACACTCTGTCCGTCGCGCAACCGCTGGATCTGCCTCGCCTTCTCGTTCGGCTTACCGTCCAAGAACAGCCTTTGGAACACCCTGGACGGATGACTCTCGGCCGGAACCTCGACGCCGGATCGCGACCAGGATAGACCGGGGCTGGAAATAGTTAACGAGAGCGAACTGAATCGAGTCTCGGCGCCGAGTTGCTCCGCCGCCAATTGATCAAGTGAGATCGAATTCTTAAAGCCGGCGCTATTGGGGTGCTTGGCAGCGGTCAAGAAGGATTTACCCGAAAAATGGCCGCCGCCGACTCCGGGGTGAGATGCACCAGAAATGAACGTAAACTCATCACGAAACTCTTCAATGACCTTCAGGTAGGGAGGCAAGTCGTAATCGCGCCCCGCACGCTTCGGCACGATGTTCGGGATGTGAAGACCCAAGCCGACATTAATGGCGACCATCCGTCGACGTGGTGCAGTGTCCGCGGCAAACGCGGTGGGTTGCATTGCATTCAAGAGGGGCAGTCCAACGGCAACGCCAGACGCGCGGAGAAATGTTCGTCGGGAATGTGCATTCACAGTTACGGTCTCCGAAACATTTCGCTTTGTACTATTTCGTGGATAAGCGTCCGCAAACCATGGTCTTTCCGAGCGACTTTGTCGACGACCCTTTCAACGCCCGGTCGATCCGAAAAACCAAGTTTACGCCCCAATGCATAAGTCGCCAGTTTTTGGGTCAAGCCCTTCACAACAGCATGTTGTTCGTCGAGAAGAATTGCCTTGAATTCGCGGATGTCTCGAAACGATTGGCCATCGAGCGTTTTTCCAGTGGCATCCACTGGAAGACCAATCCGGTAACGAATCCAAGCAAAAGTAATCGGGTGTTGCGAAAACTCAGGACGTTTGCCCTCCCCTACCGTGCGATAATTGTCGCGCCACCAGCCAATCGCGTCAAAGTTCTCCAGAGAGAAACCAGCTGAATCGATCTTGTCGTGACAAACCGCGCAGGATTGCTCGTTACGGTGTTTCGCCAGCTGCTCTCGCAGCGTTGTAGCGCCCCGAATGTCCGGTTCCACAGAGGGAATGTCGTTCGGTGGAGGCGGCGGCGTCTGCCCCAAGATATTCTCCATGACCCACACCCCACGCGACACAGGCGACGTGTTGGTGCCGTTGGCGGTCACCTTGAGCACACTTCCCTGTGTCAGCACTCCACCACGCACGCTTCCCACCGGTAACCGAACTCTTCGAAACTCCTGCCCTCGAATGTCGTCAACACCGTAATGTTTCGCGAGACGTTCGTTTAAGAACGTAAAATCAGAGTCGATGAAGTTCATCACACTCAAGTCATGATCTACCAGCTCGCGGAAAAATCGATGGCTTTCCTCAACCATCGAGATCTTCAAAAGTTCATCGAACTCCGGGTACAAGTTCCTATCGGGGGACGTAAAATCAATATCCCGCAGATCGAGCCATTGTCCGGTAAAGTTTGTGACAAACGACTTTGACTTGGAGTTGTTCAACAGCCGCTCTACTTGGCCACGCAAAACCTTCGGTTGATCGAGTGTGCCTCGAGACGCCAGCGAAAGTAACTCTCGATCCGGCATGGAGCTCCAGAGAAAAAATGCCAGTCGCGAGGCGAGTGCGTATTGACTGATGACATCGCGACCGGGTTCATCGAGAAACAAGAACTCCGGTGAACAGAGCACTCCTTTCAATCCAAGTCGCAAGGCCTCTTCAAAGAAGCGTCCGTCGTCTAGTGCGGACTTGACCAGACTCACATATGGATCGATCTCATCAGACGCCGTCTTCCGACGAAATGCGCGAGGGAGAATCCTGTTGAGGATTGCCTCGGCATCGACCAGAGTGCCGTTCTGAGGATCAACGTCGCCCAGTAGTTTCTTGCGGCTAACGGGAGGCCATTCTTCAAGCGGACCCTCGATCGAAATGTCACCGATCTCGATGCCCGCTTCGGGGTAGGTGTCGGCATTTTTTCGCGTATCTTTGGTACCGTAACACTTCGGCTGAAACGTACCACCACTCTCGACAAGACGGTCTTCGAATTTGATCGTCGTCCATCGATCCGGTGGAACATCAAAATACCCGACAAGGTGTTTTTCGCGACGGCCAACGATCGTGTCTCCACCATAGATACGTAGGGTAACAGGTTCTTCGCTTTGGATAGCTCTTACTTGCACTGTGCCTCGGTAAGTACCTGCCGGAGAGCGAAGTCTGGAAAAATTGACAAGGTTGGTCGGACAATAACCAGACTGAAAGATCACGAGCCCCCGATCCGTTCGCCGAAACATCGTGCCCACGTGTTGGGCGCCGTACGGTTTCCCGTCATGAGACTTTTGATCGAGTAGGTTGGTGGTGTGTTTGATGTACACCGGTTTCTTCGCCGGCCCAAACACAGCATCGAGTGCCACGTCCGCGGCGTGAAGATACGCTTGCGCTGCCTCGGCGGACACTGCTAGGCTTTCGCCCACATTGTCGAATCCGGACGACGATGTGTCTTGGGGGAGCAGACTCTTGACCTCGACATGTACGTCGAACAAGTCTCGGATCGTGTTTTCGTACTCGCCGCGGTTGAGTCGGCGTAGCACGACGTCATTGCGGGCGAGATCCGCCGTCGTCAATGCCGTGGCCAACGTTGCCACGGCCGTCGACTTTACCGTGGCCGACGGTTGCATTGCGGTCTTTGGTGGCATTTCACCCGAGCCGAGACGATCATGGATGAGAACCCATCGTCGCATCAACTCTGCGTCACTCAATTCAGTGCCAAGCCGCAGCAGGTCCAACCCGCCCTCGGCATCCGAGCCGTCGTGGCAGTCGGCGCAATGCGCTTGAAGAAACGGTTCGATTTCATCTCGCCACTGGTCGGCCCAGGCAACACTCGTGCTGGCAACGAAACAGCTCAGAATAGCAATAACGCGGCATGAATGTACCATTTTTACCATGGCGATATTGTAACACAGCCTCCCGATCCGTGGGTCGCCTGGATTCGTCGTGGCCACGGTGTACGATAATCAGCTGTGCTTCGGATACACCATAGAACAGGAAGGTGACTTGTGAGTAAAGTGCGAATTGTGTCGACCGTGATTATCGCCACAACGATCAGCGGAATTCTCCTCGCGTCAGAACCCGATGACAAGTATCGGCGAATGGACGATATTCAATACGCGGAGGTCGATGGCCAGCGGTTGCTTCTCGATCTTTACTTGCCAGCGGACGTTGTGAATCCGCCCGTCGTCGTTTGGGTGCATGGAGGCGCGTGGCGACGTGGTTCGAAGTCGAACATGCCACTTGCCGATCTGGTGAAGCATGGTTTCGCAGTGGCAAGCGTAGACTATCGCCTCTCCCCGGTAGCAAAGTTCCCAGCTCAGATTCACGATTGCAAAGCGGCGATTCGATATCTACGTGGCAATTCGGCGAAGTACGGTATCAACGCTGAACGCATCGGCGTCGCGGGTTCCTCTGCCGGTGGCCACCTAGCCGCGTTAATTGGAGTTACCAATCACCATAAAGGGCTCGAGGGCGAACTTGGCGACCATCGCGACCAATCATCGAGCGTCCAAGCCACCGTCGACTATTTCGGGCCAACAAATTTCATGACGATATTGCAGCAGTCGACGCCGCACGGACTGAGTGTAAGAGTGCCCGCACTAGAATTGTTGTTGGGTGACGCACCGGAAAAAGAACCCAAACTGTCTCGTTTGGCGAGCCCGGTCTTTCATGTTGGTCCCGACGATCCACCGCTGCTCCTGATCCACGGCGATCAGGATCCCCAAGTTCCAATCAACCAGTCGCACGAGCTTCATTCGAAATACAAAAACCACCGACTGTCCGTCCATTTCGAAGTCGTTCATGGCGGCGCTCATGGCGGCGATGCGTTCTTCGACTCACGACGGACCGAGTTGGTGCGAGATTTTTTCCGACAGCACCTCGCGAAACAATCTGACGGCACGCGTTAGCGTCTCGTGCGTTTACCCCACCGGCCTCGTGCCGGTGGGGATCACTACGTCAGACCCAGTTAGGTTCGAATTCCGTCGACCGGTTGCATCTCGCGCTCGACCGGGCCGAGTCGATGCGAAACGCCCATGGCATCCAGCATTGTGTTGTAAACGTCAACGCCCTCGGCATCAACGTCCATGATCTGACCGGTCTTGAAGCGCCCATTGGCGCCTGTGATCGCGTGAAAGACACCGGACAGCTCTCGTTTTACGTCATTGTGGCGACCATCGCCCGATTCAGTCGAGATGGTGATCAGTGAGTTCTCGAGGATGGTCTTACCATTGGGCTCCCTCGACTCAGCATCATCGAGTCGGTGCAGGAAGTAGGCCACTTCTCGCATCTTCATGTGCGCATGGGCTCGCAACTGCTCGTTCTTTTTCTTCTCGTTAAACTTGTGCCACCACTCGTGACTGCAACCCTTGTCGCCGCTGGCGTTGTGCTGAGCGGCATCGTCGAAACTCCACAGTTTCTTGCCGCCGTATTCGTAGTCGCCGGTCAAGCGAATTCGCTCACCAGCCGCCAAAAACGTCAACGACCCGAACCTAACGCGATCCAACTGAATTGACAACGCGTAAAGGTCGGCCACCAGTCGCCACTCGGATGTGAGCTCCTCTAACGTGATGTCGATGCCCTGCCCGCCAGGGTCAGCGGGTCCACCGTGAGGTACGTTCGAACGCGGAGGAAAGTCAGGAGCATTTGAGTCCTTACTCTTCAACGAAAACGCCCGCTGTTCAAACTCGCGAATACGGTCAAGGTGATCGGCGATGCGTGCTTTCGAAGCCGCACCGAGCGGCGAATTTGCTCCCGTGTAGAAACGATAATCATCCACGACCGAATCCAGAACGCTACGTTTCAGTCGCCTTCGGCGAAAGTCCTTGTCACCACCCGCCAAGGAAACCGTGCCAAACACACGGTCGAAAACATCCCGCGGTTTCTCCTGAATCGTGGCGGCGACTGTGCCGTCCATATTGTAACTGTGCACGTACCTGCCAACGCGGCTACGGCGGAAGAACGTGCCGCCGATCAGTGTCGGCACCATGCCGACAGGTAGCCCATTTGGATAATGCGTCTTACGAATGACCTGATCGATGGAAGGTCCACCGGCTCTGGCTTCGCCGTCGGGAGGTTCAGCAGTGAATGCACCCGATGCGCCATCGTAGTGGGCGTTGATTCCTTTTTCGTCACAGCGGACTTGATCGACTTGCCGCATGATGAGCAGTTTGTCGCCGAGCGATTTGAGCGGCTCGAGCACACCTTGAAAGCCCTCGGTTTGCAGTGGTGCTGGAATGCCGAGACCGAAGAAGATATTGAATGCCCGGATCGGTACTTCAGCTTTCGCCTTGCCCGCGACGGACGAGAGTGTCATTTCTTCCAAGAGCGGCAGTCCGATCGTGGCGGTACCCAAGCCCTTGAGCATCGTCCGTCGGTTGATTCGCGTCTTCTTCATTGTTATCTCCGGCTTCACCCAAATCCTGCGGTTCTCCCACAGTTTACGCGATTACTCTGTCTGCGTTCGAGTCATCATGGCCAGATCACTGGTCACGATCGAGGTGAGCAGACTAGCATATGTGCCCCCGCCCCTTGCGGCCAATTCGTGAATCTTCTGGACCTGCTTCGCATCTTGGGCGACAAGCGGTCGACCGAGGGCAAATTGAGTCATTTTCCACGTAATGGATGCACCCACCCGATCGCTGTCCGCCAATAGGTCCATCAGTTCAGCGGAAGACTTGTATTTAATCGACTTTGCTGCTCCTGGAAATAATATTTCACCATTGTCCCGCAGCGTGTTGCCGTGCTCATCCTGCTCGTGAAACACACCGATGCCGTCAAACTTTTCGAGTCCGAACGCAAGGGGCTCAAATTTTGAGTGGCATCCACTGCAGGCCGTGTTGGCGATCCGCTGCTCGGCAATCCGCCGCTGCGACAGCCCCGGTTTGGCGGGCACCGGTGTCGTATCGAGGCCGGGTGGTGGGTCTTTCACGGTGCCTCGTAGCAGGTCGTGAAGAACGAACAGCCCACGCGTGACCATGGAAGCGTCGTCGCCGCCGACCGTCAACACGCTGCCCTGAGTCAATAGTCCACCACGGGCAGGCACGGACGACAGGTCGTAGCGGGTCAGCCGTTCGCTGTTCCCGTCCGACGCGGGCTGTACCTCGAGGTCGTAATGCTGGGCCAATCGAGGTGTGGCATATGTAAACTGGGCATTCAGTAAATCCGCCAAGGGCCGCTTTTGCTTCCAGGCAACGTCCTCGAAAAACGCCAGTGTCTCCCGTCGCATGTCAGCGCCAAGAGCCGCATCCCAATTTGGAAATCTCTTCGAGTTCGGACGCAAGTTGACCAACCGATCGAGATTCAACCACTCGCCGACGAACTGGACTGATCGTCTCATAGCCCGCGGATCCTCGAGCATACGACGAACTTGTGCCTCAACCAGTTGACGGTCTTGAAGCTCACTCGACTCTGCGGCTCGCAACAACTCCCGGTCGGGCGGTCCGCCCCATACGATGTAACTTATTCGCGACGCCATCTCGAAATCGCTAACTGGCCAAACGGATCCGTCACCGCGTTGGTTTTCGATCCGGTATATGAAGCGAGGTGACTGTAACATCGCTTCGATAATGTAGGTCACCGCCTCTTTAAAATCGCCGCCGGTACTGGCGACGACCGTCGCGATGCCGCTAAAGTTCGTGATCTCTCGTTCCTCGAGCGGTCCACGGAGCAACAGTGTCCCCATCGCCTCGACCAGGTCTCGCATTGTGGCATCGGTCGAAAGACTGCGGCTCTTGGAAAACCTCTTGGCAAACGCCAACACATCCATTCTTCCCACGACGATCTCTGCTAATCGCGAGTAGGCCTCAACATGCTTCAAGTCCACGTTGAGGTTATAGGCCGTGTTGCTGAATCCGTCGGCTCTCACGTCGGGTGGCAAGATCTCTCGCGCCTCTTTCAAAATGTCAACTCCAACGGAACTGCGTACCGTCTCGATGTACTCGGGGACAGTGAGTCGTCGTACCCAGGTCCTACCCGCCTTTTCGTCATGGGTATAAATCGCCGGATCAATGGTGTCTAGCGACCAGATCGCTCCGGCGTCAAGCCACTGTTTCAATAGAGTCTTCTCTGCAGGCGTCAAAGGTTGGCCCTCCGGCGGCATATCGCCGGTCTCGACCTGTTCCCACAACAGACTTTCGGTCGACTTGCCAGGGACAATGACCTTTCCGCTTTCACCACCCGCCAAGGCGGTCGCTTTTCTCGACAGGTCCAACCGACCTTTCTTCGACGCCGAGTTGTGGCATTCCAGACAATTTCGCGCCAATAGCGGCGCGATCTTAGTCTCAAAAAGTTGCTCACCGGGCGAAAGTTGAGCCAAATGACGTCCCGCCATTTCAGCCGGCGCGGCAGGCGCGTCGCGCCCTGCGTCGAAATGACGTTTCACCTCCGGTGGTGACAGGTCACGGCTGTAAATCGCCACTAGATAGTACGTGCCTTTCCACTGTCGATCGCTGTTAAACTCATTGGCCAGTGCCAACTTGTGCGAGCGGGTCCACTTCGACGAGGAACCAACCACTTTCGTCTCGGCGATTGACTGGCCGTTGAGATAAATCCGCGTGAGTCCGCTTCGGTCACGGGTGTAGACGACATGGGTCAGATCTGTCTTGACGCTTCCATTGTCTGTGCTTAGCGACGGAATGCCGTTGGCGTTGGTCTTAGTGGTTCGAAACCGCACGTCATACTTTGCCCCGTCCTGTCCCAGGGTAAAATTCCGTTCACTACTACCACCCGACAACGTTACGATTCGGGCCGGTCCACTCAATCCGGTATCGGAAGGTCGCACCCATGCCTCGATTGTGATCTCGCCAGATCGCCGCACCGCTTGGATGATCTTGGTTGCCTGTTGTGTGGACAAGATTTGCGTCTTGCCGTGTATCTCCAACGCGCCCTTGGTTCGTCGGGCTGCTTGCGGGTTGGAAATCTGCAGGTTCAACGGCGGACGGACGCCGGAACGGTCGGTCACAATGTCGCCATCGGTGGAACCGAAATCGTACAGCGCCAATAAGCCGGCGACCGTCCGCGCAGCCGTTCCATTCGAGGCTTCGGAATCCCCTTCGGCACCCGGCAAGGTGCTAGCTAGGATCGCGAGACATCCAGCAGCAACCAACCCGTGCGATTTTCTCATCGGTGTTTCCTGCAGTCCGGAAAACGTCCGCCGCATTGCCGCGGCAAAAGACCTCATCTTACCCCAGATGCGCTGCGACACGTATCCTCGATTACTCGTTTTTTGAGTCCGATTCCTTCGTTTGGTGTCGTATGATCAACTTCGTTGTACGGATCGTGCGGTTGTAATCGTTAAAGTCAGTTCTAAAAAAAAGCGGTGACAAGTCACCGCACTCAAAACACAACGCCGCACGGAATCAGTGTGTGGCACTGGCTCTGCCAGTGCTTTTGTCCTGTACGCGAAAGCGTCGGGGCTTGTGGTTAGCATCTTGACGAGCCCGCAATACAATGCCCCAGTCTTTCATTTACCGTACACTTTTGGGCTCTGCCAGTGCCACACATTAAATCGTCGGATAAGATAATCGGCAGTGCCCCGGCTAAACGCATTTAAACACTGTGAGGGATCGATGAACTACCACCTGGTCAACATGTTATGTATCTCCTTACTTCTCTCGGTTTGCGTTTCACCGCTGGTAGCGGAAGACTGGTCGAGTTTTCGCGGACCGACTGGGCAGGGAATCTCGTCGGAAACAAATCTTCCGATCAAATGGAGCAACACGGACAACATTGCCTGGAAAACGACCATTCCCGGCGAGGGTTGGTCGTCTCCGGTCGTCCACGGCGACCATGTGTTTGTGACCTCGACGACCGATGACGGCACGTCGTGTCACGTTATCTGTGTCGACCGACGATCCGGCAACATCCGCTGGAACACGAGGGTTTTTGAGCAGCAGATCCGCAAGAAGCGCAATGAGAACTCGCATGCCACTCCGACTCCGACCACCGATGGTCGCCACGTCTATGCCGTCTTTAGTGGCGGCAGAATGGTCGCCGTTGATTTCGATGGCGAAATCGCTTGGACGAATCACGAAATCAAGTTCTACAGCCATCACGGTCTAGCGGCATCTCCAATCCTCTATCGGGACCTGGTGATCATGCCGTATGACGGCAGCAGCGACGGCGATAACAACAAGGTGGGTTGGAAGATTCCTTGGGGGGATGCTGTATTGCTGGCCGTCGACAAAGCGACGGGAAAAATTCGCTGGCGGGGAAAACGAGGCCTGTCACGATTGGCCCACGTCACGCCGAATGTTCTACGCCACAAGGGTGCCGATCAGATTGTCAGCGGAGCGGGTGACAGGGTCCAAGGCTTTGATCCGACCGACGGCCGATTGATCTGGTCAATCTACAGCAAGGGTGAAGGTGTCACCCCGTCGATTGTCGTTGGTGATGGACTTGTTTTCAGTTGCTCGGGTTTTGAAGCTCCGACAATACGAGCGATCCGCGCCGGTGGCAAAGGAGATGTCACTCAGTCACATATGGCCTGGGAGCAGAAGAAGGGCGTGCCGTCACTAGCATCGCTACTGTACGTCAAACCCAACATCTATTCGGTGACCGACACCGGTATCGTCACGTGTTTTCGCGCCGCGACCGGTGACATTGCCTGGCAGGATCGAATCGGTGGCAAACATGCTGCTTCACCTATCTATGCCGATGGAAAGATCTATTTTCTAACCGAAGCCGATGGTGAGTCGGTGGTGATCGAAGCTGGACCCGACCTCAAAATTCTCGCCCGCAATCGTATCGACGAAAAATGTAAGGCATCGATGGCCGTTTCGCAGGGTAACTTGTACATTCGCTCGGAACAGCACCTGTTTTGCATTGGCAAACGCCCGGCCGACTGAGGCGAGTTCATGATGAGCTCCCACATGACACAAAGACACGAAGCCTAAATGAAAATCTAAATGTCGTTTCCTAAGCCAAACAGCGCCTGGACATTCCTGCATGTCAACGACAATCACATGGGGACTCCCCGTTCGTACCGCTTTCGTCCAGCCATCAATCGGCGATGGGAAGCGATCAGACGTCAGATGACGACGATCAATGCAGAGTTTCTCTTGCATGGTGGCGACTTGACTCGCGATGGCGAATCGCATGAATTCGAATATCGCCAAGCTCGCGAGGACTTGGAGACTTTACCTTTTCCAACGTTTGTGATTCCCGGCAATATGGATGTCGGCAACAAGCATGCTCACCACAATGGGTTCAAGCGTAAGTGGGCCGAGCAGGGCCTGGATTGGAACGACTTGGACTTGAACATGACAGAGCAAAGATTGCAGTTGTTCGCGTCATACTTTGGGCCTATTCACTGGACGTTTGTCTATCGGGATGTTCGTTTCACAGGCTTTTACGCGGCGGTCGCCGGGTCAGACTTGCCCCACGAGGATCGACTCTGGAGATTGCTCGAACGACTTCCTACGCTCTCGCCGACTCAACACCATGTGGCAATGATGCACTACTGGCCGTTCATCGAGCGGCCGGACGAACCTGATTGGGACATGACCAACGGCGACGAATATGACAACTGGTACTTTTCGATCGGTCCACCGCACCGGCAACGTCTCTGGAAACTGCTACAGGACGCTGGCGTTGACATCCTATTCTGTGGCCATGTTCACACGGGTCGACCGGTACAACTCGTCGACGGCATCCGTCTGTATCGCACACAAGCGGCCGGCAATACGAGCCAACTCGCCGAACGTTGGCCGGACGCAGATACTCGGTTCGGCTTTCATCGGTGTGACGTCCGCGAGACGGGGATTGAAGTGACGTTTGTTCCCGGAGATGACCAATGCGGCGAGTTCGATAGTTTTGGTCCGATGGGACATCCGGCGATCAAGGAACGTGACTACTCGATCGCTCGCGAACAGCCGCCACTCACACCAGATTGAATCTCTCGTCATTCAACCGGTCCGCAAAATTGATGAAGATCCAGCCGTTTCGTGAAGGCAACTTCGACGGTGTTTATCGCCTGTATCGCAATCAAACGATCGATCTACCGTTTCACCACAACGTGAGGCTGACCACCCCCCAGACTTTGATCCAGTACGAGGGAGGGGGCCAGTTCTACTCGACGTGCAAATGCCCGAGATGGACGGAATTGAGCTCGCGCCGACCGAGCGAAGTGCATCGATGCTGGATGTGACGATTATCTGTCCAAGTCGGTCGATCGCGCGAAATTGATATCGATCGTAAATCAATTCGCTTCCTTACCCACTCAGGCAGTGTCAACATCCGCTTGAATCTCGGCGCGGGATTCGATGCGTCTACGGTTGCTTACCGCCGTTAGGGTCGCTCGACGACGTTCCGTTAACGAGTGCGTCGATCAGTGGAGTGACTTGCCCTTCGTAGCCGAAGTCCGAATCAAATTTCCGTATTAGCTCGCCCTCAGCGTTGAAAATCAGTACTGCCGGTAGCCCGGCGATCTCTAGCTCGCTCATCGTGGTCTTGAGTTGGTCGCTGCAGAGAATGCTCTCGCAAGAGATGCCGCGGCGGGAGAGCATTGAGCGGACTTTCTCCTGCAATTCCTCGGTGGGCTCTCCCTCTCCGTCAAATTCGATGTTCAACGTAATCGCGTGGATTCTTTCAGGGTATTTCTCTTGCAACTGCACGAGATGCGGGAGTTCCGCAATGCAGTGCGATCACCAAAGTGCCCACAAGTCGACGACGACTATCTTCCCCTTTAGATCGCTTAGTCGATCTCGCAACTGCTGAAGAGACATCGCCGTCAATTCCACGTCGACCGGTTCGATGGTCACGGGTGTTGGTACTTTCGTCGCCCGTTCCGTGGGCACCGGTTCAACTTCTTCAACAACATTCGGATCTTCTCCGCAAGATGAAAGACCGAGCAGCATTGCGGCAGCAAAAATCCATCTCAATCGCTGCCCACTCAAAAACGAGAGTCCCCGGTTAAAAATCACAATCGTCCCCAAGTAAACAAGAATGGTGCGTAGTGATCATCACTGACATTGTGATCTGATAGGCGAATTACTACAAGTCAGAGTTGATTCAATGTGGGTTGATTCAATATGCGTGGCACTGGCTCTGCCAGTGTTTCTTGTCCGTTTAATGTGTGGTGGTAACACCCGAGGCTAGCGTCTTCGGATCATATTGACCTCAGTCGCCCGACTGCGGAGCGGCCAAACAGAAAAGATGTTTCCCGCCACGAATAAAGATGCGATTCAACACTGGTATCGGAGACCCGATCACTCGTTCACCCATGTCATTTTCAGCGAGAAGTTCCAGCTTATTGTCATCGATCGAGGCTACAAAGACCACTCCGTCCTCGCGAGGTGCGTAGAGCTTGCCGCCGGCGATGAGTGGCGACGCGTAAAAAGCCGCTCCGCTTTTGGGAAGAGCATCACTCCAGATCGTCTCTCCTGTTTTCGGTTCGATACACTCGACCTGACCTCGATCTCGGACGATGTACACGCGGCCTTTGTAGACAACTGGTGACGGCACAAAAGTGCCCACGTCGTTTCGTTTCCAAACGCGGTTCGTCGCGGTCACATCGCCACTGCCTCCGAGGCGGATCCCATGCAGCCTCGGTTTACCACGATCGTTTCGCCCGTAGGCGATGATGGCCATGTCGTCGACGATCACCGGTGTGGCAATTGCCGGCCACAGTTTGTTGGATCCCGGATTAAAATCGCCACACGTCCAGAGCAGTTTTCCATCCGCCGTGTCGTGAATTGTCAGATGCTCCGCTCCCCAGACAAGTAGTGCCTCTTTGCCGTTATGCTGAATCGTGAGCGGGGTGGTATAGCCGTGATCGCATTCGACCGGAGTGGAGTAGTTGCGTGCGACCTTCCAGACCATAGCACCGTTTGTCTTATCAAACGCGGCCAGCCACGATTCGCCTTTATGCATGCGTGCCATGACTACGTATTTGTTTGTCAATACGGGCGACGTACCGTGGTCCCAGAACAACGTGTCCTTCCCAAACCGCTCGACGAGATTCGTATTCCATCGCACGGATCCGTCAAGCTCCACGGCCGCCAATGTGCCACTCTTGAAGTACACAAACACTGCATTGCCGTCGGTGACGGGAGAAGCGTTACTTCCAGATCCATTGCGATGCTTGCCTCGGACCTCGCTTCCAAAAGTGGTTGCCCACCGTTTGCCTCCCGCCCAGTCAAAGGAAACAAGCGCGTCCTTGCCATCGACCGGTGCCGTAACGTAAATGGATTGATTGAACACAATCGGAGTCGAAGAGCCTTTGCCTGGCAATGCCGCGCGCCACAACGCGTTATTCGCATCGAAGTGAATGGGATAGCTGCCCACTTCCGTGCTGCCGTTGTCAAAGGGCCCCCGCCACCGCGGCCACTCCGGACCGTTTTCGGCCAATGCAAAGCCGCTCGTTAGGAGAAAAACCAATGTTGCGGCCTGAACGCGAGTTTTGAGCATGGCTTGATAGGTCCATTTTGTTTAGATATCCGAAGCCGACATCACCGTCTGAGTGACATCTTCCATTGGCGTCAGCATAACATCTCGGAAGTTCCCATGCTGACGAACGACGCCGCGGTTTTTGACCCCGAGTCTGACTGAGGTAAACTGATGGCGTCGACGTTGGGAGAACTCGCAAGAAGGCGCATCGCATTGACTCGTATTTTATTCGTACTCGTAATCGTGCTTTTCAGCTTGGGCAGGTCATGGGCGGCCGACATCGTCGATGTGGGTACACGGCGGCAGCTGTTTGTGGACGACTATCTGGTGGCAAAGCAAACTGGACTAATCCGCATCGTCCAACAGCCCAAGCGATCTGCAGATCGCCCGATTCTCATTGCCGATCAGCCGTGGGAAGGGAAAATCCTGCAAATGCCCTGCGTCCTCTGGGATCCGCAGGAAGGCGTCTATCACATGTATTATTGGACCGTCACCGCTGACTCGACCTACACCTGTTACGCTCGCTCGAAGGACGGCGAGAAGTGGGAAAAGCCAACTCTAAACCTGCACGTAGGACCGGACGGAACGAAGAACAATAACATCGTACTGCGTGGCGAAGGAAAATTCGCACGCACGCGATACGTTGTTCTGAATCCGCAACAAGACGATGCACAGCGTCGGTTTCTGGCAGTCTATATCGACAACGTGCCAAATTTGACCGAATTCGCAGCGTCGTCCGCCGACGGCTTGCACTGGACGACAGAAAAGCGGATCGGTGACCTCCGCCACGTGAGTGGCGGCAAAGTAACCAGCAACCCGCGCTTCTTTCTGATCGAGCAGCAGTGGAGCAAAGACGCCGTGGACGGTCATCGCTATCGGGCAATCTGGCGAACGGAAAGTGAGGATATGAAGAACTGGTCTGGTGGGCAGTTGGTCATTCAGCGATTGGAAGACGATGACCCAGACCTGGAATTCTATCACGCCTGTTCTCACTTTCTTGGTTCTCAGAGCTATCAAGGGATTCACTTTGGTTACCTCTACTTGTTTCACACGGCAAACAAACGTGGTGTTCGCAACGACGGCGTTCGGCTAGCCGGGACAGTGGATACGGCCTTGATGATCAGTCGCGACACAATCCAGTGGACGCGAGTCGATCGCAATCGTCGCTTCTTCCCACTCGGACCAGCAGGATCGTGGGAGTCACAGATGAATTTTGTCAGTCCCGAGATCGTCGTCGGCGATCGGATGTTGTTTTTCTATTCGGGATGGAAAAAAGAGCACGGTGCAAAAGAAAATAAAGCGGCGATCGGCCTGGCGACACTCCCATTGGATCGCTTCGTGTCGATGGAACCGAAAAAGGAGAGTGGTTCACTGACTACCAAGGTGTTTAAGTTGGAAGGCGAACAACTGCTGATTAACGTAGAGAGCCTTGGTGGCGAACTGCGGATAGCCGTCATCAACGAGAGCGGCGAGTCCATTCGAGGCTACGAAGCGGCTTCATGTGTACCGATCACCACCGACGCCTTACGGGCAGAAGTTCAGTGGCGTGATGCATCGCTCAAGCGACTCTCTGGAACAAACGTCCGTCTGCAATTCAAATTACAACGGGCCAAACTGTTTTCGTTTCAAGTGAAATGAATGACGCTAGCCGGCTGTTGATTCAAACCCAACGGCCCTGTGCCGATGGGGGTGGGGGTGGGGGTAAAGCTTGCGAATGCAACTAAAACAAGCTCCTCGGCCTGTGTCGGCTGGTGTTTAGGTCTTGATTTCGTATCCACTGCGACGCTTACGGCTGACGAAGCTCTGCGCTTGTTCGTCGTCGATAATCCGCTCGGCTTTCGGATCCCATTTGATTTTTCGACCTAGACGGGCGGCGATACCTGCTAAATGACACGTGGTCAAGGCGCGATGATGACTGAACACATCCGAAATCGGTTCTTGTTGCGCGGCCACGCTTTCGAAGAAATTTCGGAAATGATCGGTCAACGATCGATTCTTGTAGACTTTTTCTAACGCGCCATCTGGCAGTGGATTCGCCTTGAGATCTTCCACCGGTTTTCCAGCGAGACGCCCGCGATTGACATGTATTCGACCCTTTGTTCCCTCGAACAAAATGCCATTGGACTGATCATGGCGAATCACAAGTTCAATGCCGTCAGCGTACTCGACTTTGATGTTGAATTTGGTTGCCGTGTTGTAACGATTTTCGACGGTTGGATAACCGTCCTTGAATGGTACTGGATGCTCGACCAACAGTGGGTCAATCGAAACTGGACCGGTTTCCGTCTTGTCCATGCCCCATGTTGCGATATCAACATGGTGCGCACCCCAGTCGGTCAATTTTCCGCCCGAGTAGGCATACCACCAGCGAAACTCATAATGGCAACGCGACCAGCTCTTTGTCTCGCCATTAGGACCAGCCAGATAATGATACTTGGCCATCGGTACGGGTCCTGACCATTGATTCCAGTCCAGCTGCTGTGGAGCGTTGGCGACAGGAAGTTCGGGGCTGGTCGGTGCGCCGCCAACACTGCAGCTAACTCGCTGCAATTCCCCAATACGCCCTTCACGAATCATCGCCACCGCTTTGATGAAGACGCGACTACTCCGTTGCTGAGTACCGATCTGAACAATCCGCCCGGTTCTCTTGCACACCTCATGCATCAACTGACCTTCTTCGATCGTCAACGTCATCGGTTTTTCACAATAGACATCTTTGCCAGCCAACATCGCTTCGATGGCGATTTTTGCGTGCCAGTGCTCCGGCGTTGAGATGTGCACAACGTCGATCTGGTCATTTTCGATAATGTTCCGATAATCGGCGAACGCCTCCGGCGCACTTCCACTCCATTTCTTGACTAACTCTTTTGCGCGTTCGACGCGTTGTGAATCTAAATCACACACAGCGACAATATCCCCAAACTTGGGGAACTGCTGGGCCGAACCGTATCCGCTGTTGATCCCCGTCGCCCTCTGCGACCAACGACTGCCGGTGCCAATTGCCCCGATCGTCGGGCGTTGATTCGGTCGGCTAAATCCACTCGCCCGCCCGGACATTCCTGTCCAAATCGCGATACCAGCCAGGGCGGATGATTTCTGGATAAACTGACGTCGGTTCGCTCTTTGATCTGTCATGGAGTTTTGTCGAGTTCTACAGAGGAGGGTCTGGTTGAGGTCAGCCGAAACTGATCCCTCTCGCGGCAGTTGCTGATTGTAACACGTTGCAGCGGCAAACGTGTCGGCGACTTGGTAACATTGTGTTATTCCACATTCAGCTTGAGGTACATCATGCGCACCGTTGTCAGAATCGGCTTCCTCTCGTTCGTCTTCAGTTTTTTCTTCCTCGCCTCGTCATGGGCTCAAAAGCCAACCTGGCTCGACGAGGATCGCGAGCGGTGGCTGGACAAACACGCCACCGTTGAAAGGAAACTGATGGTGCCGATGCGCGACGGTGTGCGATTGGCTACCGATCTCTACCGCCCAAAGGACTACAACCGACGCTTGCCCACCCTCTTTTGGCGGACACCCTACAACTTCAACAAGCTGTCGGGAACACGGCTGAAGTTCGTGCATGAGGCGATAGCTCATGGATACGCCTTTCTCATTCAGAATGAACGCGGCAAGTTTTTTTCCGAAGGCGAGTGGAAGATCCTGGGATTACCGCGGACGGACGGCTACGACGCGCTGGATTGGATTAGCAAACAGTCCTGGTCCAACGGGAAGGTCGGTACGATCGGCTGCTCTTCTTCTGCCGAATGGCAGATGGCGCTGGCCGCGATGAATCATCCGGCGCATGCAGCGATGGTTCCGATGGCTCCCGGTGCAGGGATTGGTCAGGTCGGCGAATTCTGGGAACAGGGCAACTGGTACCGCGGCGGCGTCGAGCAGATGTTCTATCTGACCTGGCTCTACGGCGTGCAGAACGTACAGCGGCCACTCCTCCCCCTGGGGATCGAGCGCGGCGACGTCGTAAGACTGTCCAAGTACTTTGACCTCGCACCCAAAATGCCGAAGATCGAGTGGAAAGAGAAACTCGCTACGCTTCCGCTCAACGCCGCAATGGAAGCCGTCGACGGTCCTCAGGGCATTTTCAGCGAGTTCCTCAAACGCAAGCCCAATGACCCACAGTGGGACCGCGGCGGACTCTGGCACGGGCGCGATGGGTGTGGAGTGCCGGGACTGTGGCTCTTTTCCTGGTACGACATCTCGACCGCACCCAATCTTGCCATGGTCGATCACATCCGTCGGACAGCGACCGATGCTGAAGTCCGTGCGAATCAATTCGTGATCATGGCCCCGCTGCCACATTGCGCATTTTTTCGTTCTTCATCCCCGTTGACTCTCGGCGAACGTACGGTGAACAACATCGAATTCCCCTACGAGGAACAGATCTTCGGTTGGTTCGATCGTTGGCTGAAAAACGCGGACAACGGCTTTCTAAAGAACACGCCGAAAGTGCAGTATTTCACGTTCGGCAGCGACCAATGGCGAACCGCCACGACTTGGCCACCCGCCGGTTCCAAAAAGTCCTCGATGTATCTCTCCAGTCAAGACCGAGCGAACAGTCTGTTCGGCGACGGCGCGCTGCTGGCTGATCCACCTGATCGAGCATCAGCGGACCGGTTCACCTACGATCCGACCGTACCTGTTCCGTCACTCGGTGGCGGGATCTGCTGCATCGGAGGCGCCATCGAGGCCGGTGCTTTCGATCAACGTACCATCGAAGCTCGCGCCGATGTGTTGGTCTACACGAGCAAAAAACTCACTGAAGACTTCGAGGTCACGGGTGCCGTCGAGGTCGTGCTGTACGTCTCTTCCGATGCCAAGGATACGGACTTCACTGTAAAACTGATCGATGTCTTTCCCGATGGTACGGCCTACAACCTGGACGAGACCATCCAACGCGTGCGTTATCGAGAGGGCTACGACCAGACCGTCTTTATGGAGCAGGGACAAGTCTACAAAGTCAAAATGCCAAGTATGGTAACCAGTAATGTCTTTAAGAAAGGGCACCGCATTCGGCTGGACGTTTCGTCGAGTAATTTTCCGCGTTTCGCCCGCAACCTAAACACGGGCGGTCCCAACTACAACGAGTCGAAGCCGTCGATCGCCCATAACGTTGTCCATCACTCGAAGCTGCACCCTTCGCGGGTCATCTTCACTGTGCCTGGGAACGAGTGAAGGTGAAACGGCTGGAGGTCGTCAATGTATCCAACGTTTTGGAAATCCGTCCAGCGCCGATTCGTCAGACGGCTGCCAGCAGGCAACTTCGTCAATTCGGCGTGCTAACTCAACATCGCTATACGTCACCGCAAGCACGCGGTGTGTCTGCAACTTCACCGTGACCTTGGCGTAACCGATACTCAGGTCCGGGTGGTGCCAAGCAGCTTCGGCCACATAACCAATGGCCGCCGTCAGTAACATTGTGTGAGGCCAGCCAGGCGTTGTGAATGTGCGTCTTAGCCAACCATCTCGCACTTCCCATTCAGGGAGTTCTTGCAACGCTTGCTCTGTCTCCTCTTCCGTCAACGCGTGGTCTTCGGCCATAGGTAATCCTCCAGCAAAATTGCAACGGTCAAATCAATTCGTGAATTGGTCGGCGAGCCGCGACAAACGGGGCAACAACTCACCAATTTGAGTTTCGGGTAGGTTGGTCTGGATGGGGCGAAATTCGCCTCGCAGGTCCACAGGCCCGTCCGGCTTCATATCCCATGTATCCATCTGTGGCGGACCACCCTCGAGATGAATATTGATGACCGTCTTTCCCGACAGTTGGATGCTACCCTGCCTCTCAGCTCGCAGCGGATCTGCCAAGTTGAGTGAGCCGAAACCCAGACCGAGCGCTCCGAGCTTGAGCAGATCACGTCGCCTGAGACGGTCGCAAACCGGGGCCAATCGATTCACCTTGAATGGTGAACATACGGACGACTCCATTTCGTTCAGTTGGGATAGTCCATCGTCACGACATGATCTTAGCCTATTGTCGAGCGGTAGAACAAGAAAGATCACTCTGTACGCGGTGCAAAGTGATTCTTGTTTCGATCAATAGTCGGCCACCGATCCGTCTTCCAATTTTTGTTTCGGCCAACTCACCTTTTTCTTTCGATCGGCGTGCATTTGCGCAACTTTCACATCGTTAATTTCCACGCCGATCCCGGGACCTTCCGGTAACGATGCATAACCCTGTTTGTCGACCGTCCAATTTTGAGTGGCCACGTTTTCAGGGCTGTAGCCCTTGCCGCCTTCATGAATCAAGAACATGGGGATCGACGCCACCACGTGTAAGCTGGCCGTCATGCCGAGCACGGTGGTCGCGCAATGGGGAGCCAAGGGTACAAAAAACGTCTCGGCCAATGTGGCGATCTTCCTCATCTGACTCACACCGCCACAACCCCCAATGTCCGGTTGCAGGATGTCGATGCAACGCTCTTGCAAATAGGGAATGAATCCCCAAATCGTACGATCGCGTTCGCCAGTACCTAACGGGATGCGGATTTGTTCTTTCAGTCGCTTGAACACTTCGATGTTACCCGGCACAGCCGGTTCTTCGATGAACCAAATGTCGAAGGGCTCGATGGCTAGTTGGCCGTTTCAAAACAATAAACAACGCCCTCACCGTTCGGTGAATAATAGAGTCGACCGTAGGCGGGGGAAGGCGTACAACAAGCTTTTGAGTTGAACTGGTACTCCCAGACCTTTTGATTGACCGTAAAGCCATAGTTACTTGTTCCGCCTTCAGTCCGGCCGACGATCGAAGTTGTTGTTCCCTGAGCATGCCCGTACCAAACGCCATTCACAAAAACGCTGTAGGAACAGACGTCCATCGGAGCAATGCCCTGTTTACCCTCAGATTTTAGATACAGATCCGTAAGCGGTTGAGCAAAATACGTTCGCGAATAACGCGTGTTCGCAGGGCGCTCCGGTCCCGTCCAAAGTTCTTTGCCGCTCTCAGCGTCAAGGGCGTGACTGACCAATTGACTAAAGACAATGACCAAACCGTTGCGGTATCCAATCCGAGTCCGTTCATGAATCGCACAATCACTGTTCTTCCAGAGCAGATCACCGTTTTCCGGATCGATGGCAACCGTTGCCCCCAGTTTATTTTCGTAGATTCCGAATTGGTCCATCACTTCCGGTACGGATAGGTACCAGCGACCGTCCCCAACGGCACTGGAAACCCGGACAGGTTTCTTGCGACCTTTCTGTAACAGTCCCGTGTAGTCCTTTGCCCAAACTTCTTCGCCGTCATCGATCCCATACGCGGCTGCGCGAATAACGCCCTCACCCTTATTCCACGCCACGAAGACTCTGCCTTGATGGGTCGTTAGTCCATCCGCATTTAAGTGATACCCGAACGGAACGGGCCTGTGCCACAGTACGTTTCCCGTCGCCGCATCATGACACCACAGCCCCCCTACTTCGTGCGCTACATCCCACGTTCTCATGATGAGAATTTTGCCATCAGAAAAGGTGGCTCCAGATCGTGTATCCACATACGGAAGTGCATGCGCTGTGCGCCAAATAATGTGGCCGTCTTCGGCGTTGAGGCAAGTCACCTGCCCCACTCGTGACGCGCAGTAGACTCTTCCGTCAGCGATAATCATCGGACTTTTGAACGAACCCCAGATGCGAGTCTTCCACTTCACTCGAAAAGGAGGTTTGATCCGTTTGTCCGGCGAAACCAGGCTGTAGGTCATATCTCCGCCAACCGTGTGCCACTCGTGCTCGTTCGGTCGCGGAGCTAGCTCTTGCGTTGGTTGTCTGTTTGACAATCGCGTCAACAGTTGTTCATTAACTCTGGTCTCCGCTCCTTGGCCCAACGTATAGAAGATGCCGTCTTCGCCGCCAAAAAATACCTTCCCACCAGCGACCGCTGGCGAAGACGAGATCGCGCTGTTCGACTTTCCAACGTTGTCGGTTGAGAATACCCATTCAGGCTGATCTGGCTTGGTAGTGTCGTGGATGTCGAAAAAGAGAAGTTGTCCTTTTTCCGTGCCGAGTATCATATGTTTGGCTGTCAGCGCTGGTGAGGAATGCGACGCGCCCTGATAGAGAAACTTCTTCGACGCCTCCCACTCGAACTTGGCTTCTCGCGTGAATATTTTTTCGCCAAGATAGTATTTACCATCCCTCACCGACGGAGTCACGCGTGCATCTGTATGCCAATGCCTGCTGGAACGGTAAGACCTAGTCGGTTGTCCAGATGCCAGGACCTGGAAGGAACCGAGTTCCGAATCGAAACTCTGCAGGCCGATGGTTTCTTGCGGACCAAAGACCGGTCCACCAGTGGGATTTAGCACGAACCAACGATCGACCACTTTCACGCGGTCCCCACGGTCCAACAATCGCAGTACTTGATTCGATCCGCTGGAACTAGATCGGTTGCCGCAGCAGAATAAGATCTCGTTTCCCTTGACAGCGATCTCCACATAGCTGGGAGCTCGACCGTCGAACGTCCAGATCTTGTTGCCGTCAAAGTCGATTTTTATCAACATGCCGTTCATGGTGCTAAAGTACACGGCCGACTCCGTAACCGCAGGAGCACAAATAACGGCACTGCCAGCAGCCACCTTCTTCAGAAGTTCGCCGGTTGCCATGTCTATTATTGCCAAATACCCGGCACTCGAACCGACATACACTCTTTCATTGGCAATGGCGGGCGACGACGTGTTCTTGATCCCATCAATTTTCGTCAGCCAGTGCACTTTGTTCTGAATTGGATCGACGCAAGCCACGTGACCTCGGGCGTCCTGTATGTATGCCCGATCTTGAAGAGCAGCCGGCGACGCATAGATCGGCGCTGGAAACCTAATTGCTGAGATTCGGCGAAGCGGCAACGAGAGCGTCTCTTGGGGACTGTTTCCCGTTCGCTGAGAGTTTCGTTTGTATTGCGTCCAACCAATGGCCGTGTCAGCGGCATTCACGTCGGGATCTGCCGACGCAATTGATTGCGAAACAAGACCCACTAGCAGTCCAAGCACAAGTCTCTTTAACTGAACCATTTCGACAAGTCCTCTTGATTGATCGTGGAAGCAATCTCAGCGGTTTTGTCCAATAGTGTATCAGCCGGCACGCGTGAGCGTCCGGTTTCTTGAGCCGCAGGCGCTAGCCTCGGGTTTCTAACAAAACACCTACATCCGACAGATGATGGAATCATGTGGTTAGAGACGGTAGCATGGGTTTCGTTCAACCGATCAACGACGACCCTAACCCAGCGGGGACTTGACCGTGCGGAAGAGAAGACGACTCCAAATCACTCTACCAATACTAGCGTTGAGTGCAGTCACGGCATTGGCTGTCGAGAAACCAGAACCGCAACCCGTCGACGGAAAAATCGACTGGGTCTTTGGGTACGAGGAGGGCAAGAGGCTGAGCCGTGAAACGGGAAGGCCTATGTTTGTTGTTTTTCGGTGCGAAAGGTGACAGGCATGCTCGGATTTCGACGGACAGTTTGTTCGTCAAGATGCTGAAATTGCGATTATGGCTGAACGATTTGTGAATGTTCGTATTCAATCGTTGAATGGGGTGAACCTCAACCAGTTTCAATTCGAGTATGACTTGACGTGGATGGCCTTCTTTCAAAATGCCGAAGGTCGCACCTACACCCGGTACGGCGGTCGCGAGGATGGCGACGCCGAATCTCATTTGAACAAGGCATCATTACTACGCGTGATGGGGCAAGTACTCGAATTGCACGAAAACGGACGCGTGCAACCCAATAATCGCTACGAGCCGATTTCAAGGTCGGTCCGCACGGCGGAAGACATTCCGCCGATGAAGAAGATGATGTCGCGGCGAAAAGAGAGTTGCATTCATTGCCACGATGTAAAAGGGGCGACTCTTCAACATCAACGGGACTTGGGACAGTTACGGAAGGAGATGGTCTATACATATCCATCGCCAAGTCGTTTGGGAATCCATCTTGACCCCGAGATGCAATTCAAGGTGCAGAGCGTGGACGATAATTCACCGGCAAAAACGGCGGGTATCCGTGAGGGTGACTTGCTCCGTACGATGGACAATCAGAGAGTTCTGACCTTTGCGGACGCGTCGCGAGTTCTCGAACTTGCTCCGCAGACGGGTGAATTGCACCTTCGCTTGAGCCGAGACGAAGACGAGGTTTCGGCAATCGTGAGGTTGACGAACGGTTGGCGCAAGAACGAGGACCCCTCCTGGCGTTCGTCGACTGGGTACGTCGGACCACGCAGTGGCATCTGGGGCAGGCGCGCGAGCGAGCCGCAACGCAGACAGTTAGACGTTGACGCAGACGACCTCGCCATTCGCGTCACCTTCATTGGCGCACCGTGGGCGCGAGCGGCGGGAATCAAGAATGGCGACTACATCATTGCTGTCGACGATTTCAAAAAGGACATGACCATTCGGCAGTTTCAGGCCTATTTGCACTTGAACCGAAATTGGGGTGATAGCATCTCGGTAACGGTTCGTCGCGGCCGAAAAGACGTCAAACTACTGTTTCAATTCCCGGTGAGTCCGCCAAATTGAGATCGCGACACAGCGAGGTGACACAAATGGTTCGGCGGCAGCCTCTGAGCGGCACCGATTGAAGCCAATCGATCGGAATTCCGGATATCAACTGTCGCGGCCCAATTCAGCGGCCGGCCCAAAAAGTTAACGTTGATTGACCGGAATGTGCTGATCCGCCGAATTCACGCGGGGGTTGAGCGGCTCAGTCTGATTGTATGGCCCGCATCCCGAAATCGCTCTTCGTTTTGCTCGTCGCCAGTCCACACAAACGGCTGGGACGACCTACTTTTACAGTAGGGCGATGAACCACCATAAGCGCATGATCCCGCCAAATGTCGTCGACACACGGAGCAAACAACGTGGACACTCTTCAATCCATTTTACCCTTCATCATTCATGCGTGTTTTTGGTTTTGTGGCATTGTCGGCACGGTTGCTCTGATAAGTCCCAAATCATTTTCCGTTGTGGCAGACGTCGTTGGACTTTGGATCACTCCTTTTCCTCAAACTCAATCGGTCGCTAATGCGCCAATCGACATCGACAAGTTCGTGATGCGAAACAGCCGCCAATTTGGCGCCCTAGTTTTGGCTAGTGTTGTTTATCTTGCGGTCTTCTTCTCCGGTCGAATCGATCCGTCGTGGACGCCACCTTTCCTGATCTTGGTCTTGAGTCTCTCGGTGATCATCGCATTGTCGAGCCTCGTCCAACTCGGCGGAGAGGTGTCGAAGATTGAAGCCCGTCTGGCGGATGCTCGAATCGACGGATTGACGGGGTTGGCTAACCGGCGGGCACTCGACGAAGAACTCGAGCGGCGGTTGTCTGAGAAATCACGCAAGGGAGGTGGCTTCTGCTTCGCGATGTTTGACATCGACCATTTCAAGGAAGTCAATGACAAGTACGGGCACCTTACAGGCGATACCGTTCTTGCCAAGAGTGTGGGCGCAGTGATCCACAATACGAAACGAACGATGGATCTAGCCGCTCGTTATGGAGGTGATGAATTCGCGATCATCTATCCGGCCAGCGTTCTCCGTGAAGCGGCAACTGCCGTAGAGAATCTGCGGACCGCAATCGCAAGCGCGCCGGTTTGCCTCGAGGACTCTGAGGTTGTGGTGGCGGTCAGTATCGGCGTCACAGAAGCTCTTGACGGCGATAGTGTCGCGACACTCATCGGTCGAGCAGATGAGGCATTATATGCCGCCAAGACTGCGGGCCGAAATCGAGGGTTTCAACACGACGGCGAAACGTGCCGGGCGATTACGGACGGCGAGCCTATTGCCGCCACGGTGTAATGGCGATTCACAGTCACTTTCGGCGAAAGTGACCTACGTGCGTACGGCGCGCGGGCCTCGCGCTGTCACGATACAATGACGGTTCTTTGTCAATTTCGGCAATAAACCGGGGAACATCGATGTCAACACACGCTACCAGCGAGTACCGCTACGAGAAACTCACCTGGCCAGAGATCAACGAAGCAATCGAAGGCAACCAAGTCTGCATACTGCCATGCGGAGCCGTCGAACAGCACGGTGACCATTTACCTCTGGACGTCGACCTGATCTGCCCTGGCGGGATTGCTCGCGGCACGGGCGAGCGACTGCCCGACAAGGTCCTTGTCCTGCCGACGGTGTCCTACGGATACACCGGCCATGTGATGGACTTCCCCGGTACGATCAATACGCACTATGAAACGTTCATTCGGCAGGTGCTCGACATCACGAAGTCACTCGCCTACCACGGCTTCAAGAAGATTATTCTCTTAAACGGTCACGGGTCGAACATGCCGAACCTGGACCTAGCCGCACGCCGCACAAATCTGGAGACCGATGCCGAATGCTTGCTGATCGCGTGGTGGCATTTGTTGACGATTGACAAGGACTTTTTGCCCAGTTGGCGAGAGAGTGAGTTTCCCGGTGGCTTCTCGCATGCGTGTGAATTGGAAACGTCGTTATACCTGCACCTGGCCGGTGACCATGTTCGCAAGGACAAGATCAAGAACCACATTACCACGATGAACGACGGCAACCCGTATATTTGGACGGACCTGCTGGCGAGAGGACCGGCAGCGTTGGTGTCGTGGACCAGTACGTATTCGCCGCGAGGAGTGATGGGCGAGCCAGAATTGGCCACGGCCGAGAAGGGTGAACAGGTCTATGAGGAAGCGGTCCGGCAGTTGTCCGATATCGTCGATTTTTTTCGCGATCGCCCTCGCGACGCTCGAGCTCGTCACCAGGTCCGTGAACCGAGTATGCCAATCCCGTGGGGCCAAACTGACTTGCGAGAATAAAAGTCAGACGGCCGGTCGTAATTGTGAACGCTGGCAATTCACTAGCTGCGTCGCCATCACGTTCAGTATGGGGATGGCATTCGTGCGGGACGGAGACTCGGCCGAGGGCCTATTTCGGCAGGCAGACGCCAGCCTGTACGAGGCCAAGGGTGCGGGCCGTAACTGCCTCCGCATCGACGAAGAATCAGAAAGTCCCGAGAAAGAACAGAGCGAGATGATAGCAACGCCAACTCCGTAACAACGGCGATTCAAATCTTGAATCGGTCTCAATGTGTGGCACTGGCTCAGCCAGTGAATTTGGCATAATCGTACAAGACCCGAGGCTAGCGCCTACGACTCAAAACCGTATTGCCTTGTGTCGAAGACCGATGCACAGCCTCTAGAGTGCTAGCAGAAACCGCTATAAAATGAGCGTTGTCAGAAATTCTTCCTCGCTATCACTTGATCGCTGAGGAGGCCAGAGACGATCCGGTGAGAGAAACAATATGACGTTGAAAAAACAATTGCTCTGTGTCGTGGCGATCAACCTAATTCTCGTTACCGGCTCCGCCGCCGCTGAAAAGCCGAACATCCTCTGGATCTTCCAGGAAGATACCTCTCCTTGGATAGGCTGTTATGGTGATCCAATCAACAAGAATTGGACGCCTTACATCGATAAGATGGCTGCCAATGGCGTGCGATTCTCCCGCGCGTTTGTGCCGTTTCCCGTCTGCTCGGCCTGTCGTTCATCGATGGCGTTGGGAGCGAATGCTATTCGCTTTGGTGCTCACGAGCATCGTTCTCGTCGTGGGCCGGAAAAAACCTACCTGCCCAAAGGCATGAAGACGATCGCCGAGCTGATGCGAGAAGCGAATTACTTTACCTTCAATGTTGGCAAGACGGATTACAACTTCGCCGAAGCAGGCGATGGTATCTATTCGAGTATCCCGAAAAAACACAGCAGGACGCCTTGGCGTGAATGTGCCAAAGGTCAACCCTTCTTTGGCCAGATTCAACTTAAGGGCGGTAAGACGAATACCTCGAAATGGCCCGCCAAGAAGAAAACCGATCCCGCCACGGTAACCGTGCCGGCCGATTATCCACAGAACGATCTCTATCGCGGCGTGGTCGCGCAACACTATGACACAATCCGTTCCGACGACATGGTCATCGGGGGTATCCTGGATCGACTCGAAGCAGATGGCCTGCTGGAGTCAACCATTGTTGTTTACTTTTCCGACCACGGCGCCAACAACCTGATCCGACACAAACAGATGCCGACCGAGGGAGGACTGCATGTGCCCTTCATTATTCAAGGGCCAGCGAAGTGGGTGGGCAAAGCCGGCACCGTTCGAGACGATTTGATCAACACGCTGGATCTAACGGCCACTTCCTTTGCCTGGGCGGGACTCGCCATTCCCGCCTGGTGTGAAGGCCAGAACCTGTTCGCCGAGAATTTTATACCGCGAACATTCGTAGCTGGTGCAAAGGACCGTCTTGACCACACCATTGACCGTGTGCGCACCATTCGCACTGACCGTTATCGTTATACACGCAACTTTTTCGTCGATCGCGTGTTCCTGCAACCACAATACCGTGATAACAGGCCGTTCCTTACCTCGGTTCGCGAGGCGTATGCCGACGGAACCCTCGACCCGAAGCTGGCGGAGATCTACTTCGGTGAACGTCCAGCGGAAGAGCTGTACGATGTCATCGCAGATCCTGCTCAAGTTCATAACCTCGTCAACAAGCCGAGTCTGGCATCGGTTCTGCAAGAGCACCGTGCGATACTCGCTGAATGGCTTGACAAAGGAGACTTGGGCGAGGGCAACGAGCCTGATAAAGAACTAGAGATGAACGGCCAAAACTCCAAGTGGGGTATCGGAGTCAACGTTCAATACGAACGAATCCGCCATGACACCGATGGTGATGGTCTCTCCGATAAGTGGGAGACCGTCAATAACCGCGACCCAAATGATGGCAAGCTGCTTTTCACATTCGATTGCGGCGGTTGGCAAACAGAGGGCTGGCAGGGCCAAGGTGAACTGACGAACATTGCTGGTTACGAAGGATATCTGGATTTCGATTTACTAACCGGCAACGCATCGCTGGTCCGCGACGGTTTGAAGTTAGACGCGGACAAGAATCGAGGATCGCTGGAGATTCGGATACGGTGCAGTAGCGACACCCGCGTGGTCGTCACCGCCAATGGAAAGAACCTGGGTGGAGTCGAAGTTGCTGCCGGGAAGGGTTATACCGAGTATCGCCTGCCATTGAAGCGCGGAACTTGGCAGGGGACAATTAACGCCTTGAAGATGAGTTTTGCGGGAGCAAAGGGAACAACCGTGGCCATCGACTGGATACGCGTCGTGGATTGAACATCGTCGGTATTGACAGTCGAGTGCCACTGACTCCGCCGCAATGTCTGGCCTCAAGACACTGGCGGAACCAGTGGCACACATTGATCGGTCAGGCGACGATTCCCGCTCGCACGCCGCAAAAAGATGGGGCAGAAACCAATAATTGACGATGTTTAACCGTCGTTAATGACAGAACCAGTTTACTTTTTCGTTTGCAGGACTGCCATGCGAATCGCGATTAGTATTTTGTGTGTAACGGTTTACAGCGTTTTCACAATCTCGCTTTTGAACGCCGAGGAGCCCACCAAGGCCGACATCGAGTTCTTCGAGACGAAAATCCGGCCAGTCCTGGTCAAGCATTGCTACAAGTGCCATTCGAGCAAATCGAAGGAACCTAAAGGCGGTCTGTTGCTGGATACCCGCAACGGAATCCGTCGAGGTGGGGACACGGGGCATGGTGTCGTTCCCGGGGAATTGGATGAGAGTCAGATCATTTCAGCAATGCGTTACGAGTCGTTGGAGATGCCCCCGAACGAGCAACTTCCGGCGTCGGTGATCGCAGATTTCGAGAAGTGGGTCAAACGCGGTGCCCCGGACCCTCGCGAAGGCCGGTCGCTGATTCAGCGGAAAATCGATTTCGACAAGGCTCGCACCTATTGGGCCTATCAGCCGATCCGCAAGCCCTCACCACCCGTGCTCCGCGACGCCTCGTGGCCACGAACCAAGATTGATGAGTTCATATTGGCCCGTCTTGAAGCAAACCAACTTCAGCCGGCAACAGACGCAGAGCCGATCCAACTGGTCCGGCGAATCTACGTTGACTTGATTGGTCTTCCGCCAACACCGGAGCAAGTCGACGCGTTTCTGGCTGACTGCGGTACGTCGGGGACGGCCGGAGGAACTGAGATTCCACAGGAAGCGATCGAACGTCTTATCGATGGACTACTCGCATCACCGCAGTTCGGGGAACGTTGGGGCCGCCACTGGCTGGACGTCGCACGGTACGGCGAGTCGACTGGAATGGAACGCAACTATACGTATCCCCATGCCTGGCGATACCGCGACTATGTGATCGCCTCGATCAACGCTGACAAACCCTTCGACCGATTCATTGTGGAGCAACTGGCAGGCGACCTGTTGCCTGCCCAGACCGAGGACGAACGGTACAAGAATTTGGTAGCGACGGGCTTTCTGGCGATCGGACCGAAATCACTAAATGAACGAAACCGCGAGCAGTTTGCAATGGACATTGTCGACGACCAAATTGATGTCACCTCTCGCGCTTTCCTCGGCCTAACCGTGTCGTGCGCACGTTGTCATGACCACAAGTTCGACGCCATCCCGCAGGCCGAATACTACGCGTTGGCAGGCATCTTTCGCAGCACGAACACGTTCTACGGCACAGCCGGTGGCGGCGGAAACCGTCAGGCCGGTCAATTGATAGGATTGCGCGGGATGAGTGCCAGTCCGGTCGGAGTTGGTGGGGAGAATGCGAAGGCTGGACAGGTGATCAAGCAATTGACCGGGCAGATTAAAAAACTGGATGCTCAACTCAAACGTCTCAAGAAGAAGGACACGCCGGCCAACAAGACTCGTGCTGCGAAGATCGAGAAACAATTAATACAGCTACGCAAGCGACTCGCCGCCTCGAAAAAGAAAGCAAAACCGGAAGCCTCCGCCGATAAGGAGCCAGCCGTTCTTGTGATGGGTGTCCAAGATGGTGCCAAACCGAGTGACACGAAACTTCGGGTTCGAGGCGAACCCAATGATCGCGGCGATACGATCCCTCGTGGCTTCCTGACCGTGGCCACAAAAGGCACTGCCGCAAACCCGCCAGGGGATTCCAGTGGGCGACTTCAGCTGGCCGAGTGGATCGTCCATCCGGACAACCCACTCACGGCCCGAGTTGCCATCAATCGATTCTGGCAGAATCTGTTTGGCCGCGGACTCGTCGTCAGCCTAAACAACTTCGGCAACAACGGTGAACTTCCTTCGCACCCGCAACTACTCGATTACCTCGCGGCAGACTTCGTCGAAGAGGGTTGGTCGAGCAAGCGACTTATCAAGCAAGTCATGATGAGCCGTGTTTACCAGCTGAGTTGCCAGAGTGACGCGGACCTCACTGAGCTGGATCCACAAAATCGGCTCCTTTCCCGGCAAAATCAACGGCGGATGGAAGCTGAGGTAATCCGGGACGCAATGCTGATCGCCAGCGGACAGTTGGATTTGAAGCCGGCGGAAGGTTCGGTCGTGTCGCAGGTCGGTGACGGAAATGTGGGGCGGGGACTCTCCGCGGATCGTTTCGCAGTAAGTAGTACGAAGCGTTCGGTCTATTTGCCCATCGTCCGCGCAGCCGTCCCCGAGATACTACGCATCTTTGACTTTCCCGAACCGAGCATCATCGCCGCACAGCGCGATGTGACAACAGTACCAACCCAAGCACTCTATATGTTGAACAGCCCATTCGTGTTGGGACAATCAAAAGCGCTAGCCGAACGCGTCATCGAAAATGCCGGTCCGTCGCACCGCGATCGGATCGTGCGAGCGTTTCGACTGACACTGAGCCGACCGCCATCCGACGACGAATTGGCTCGCGCCGAGCAGTATGTGACCGACGGCAATGACGATCAAGTGTGGACAGAACTCTGCCACGTTCTGATCGCTTCCGCCGAATTTCGATACATCCACTAAGGCACAAGCCATCATCCGAACAACGGATCGCAAGTCCGCTTGCACCACAAGAGAACCAATCATGCCAATGTTACGACGAGACGTTTTAAAGGCAGCTTCCTGCGGCTTCGGTTACCTGGCATTTGCCGGCTTGGCGTCTAACGCGGCCGAAAAATCGGACCGCTACGAAAGTCCCCTCGCTCCAAAAAGCCCGCACATCGAGCCGAGAGCAAAGCGGATCATTTTCCTCTGCATGCGAGGCGGACCGTCGCACGTCGACACTTTCGACTACAAACCCGAGTTGGAGAACTACGCTGGCAAGTCGCCGGGAGAAGCGAGCGGATTAAATGCTCAAAAAGGGCGGAAGCTAATGCCGTCGCCTTGGAAATTCAAACAGCATGGTGACAGTGGGTTGCCAATATCCGAGTTGTATCCTCATCTCTCGAAGCAGGCCGACGAGCTTTGTTTGATTAACGGGGCACACACGGATCTTCCCAACCACCCACAAGCCCTCGTGCAGCTCCATACCGGCAGCTTTCAATTCGTCCGTCCATCGATGGGCGCTTGGGCTCTGTACGGACTGGGAACGGAAAACCAAGATCTGCCGGGATTCATAACGATCAAGCCGCCCTCTCGTTTAGGCGGCGCGCAAAACTACGGTAGCGCATTTTTACCGGCCGTCTATCAGGGAACAAAGATCGATGGAGTGAAGTCAGTCGACGGAGGCATTGGGAACATCCAAAATTCCCAATACGATCAAGCGAAGCAACGCAAGCAACTGGAGTTGATGCAATCGTTGAATCGCGATCTGGCCAGTCGCTTTCAGGCCAACAGTGAATTGGACGGTGTTATCGAGTCGTATGAATTGGCCTTCCGCATGCAAACGGCTGTTCCCGATCTAATGGATCTAACCCGTGAGTCCGCCGAGATTCACAAGCTGTACGGAATCGGTAATGGTGCAACCGACGAATTCGGTCGCATGTGTTTGATGGCACGTCGGTTCGCGGAAGCTGGCGTCCGGTTCATCGAGCTGACGCATGAGGGCTGGGATCAGCACAATGGGCTTCGTGACCGACTGGGTCGCAATTGCAAAGCAACCGACCAACCGATCGCCGGTTTGATCGCGGATCTCAAGCAACGTGATTTACTCAAGGACACGTTGATCGTTTGGAGCGGAGAATTTGGTCGCACGCCGGCTGTTCGCCGGGAGGACGGACGTGATCACAACGCTACGGGTTTCAGTATGTGGATGGCTGGTGGCGGCGTGAAACGCGGCTTTCGTTACGGAGCCACCGATCAATTTGGAATCGCCGCCGAGGTCGACAAGTTCCACACGCACGACTTCCACGCCACCACGCTTCATTTACTTGGACTGGACCATACGAAACTCACGTACCGCTATGGCGGCCGAGACTTCCGCCTGACCGATGTTTATGGGCGCGTCGCCAAAGACCTACTCGCATAGCGAGTTGGGTCGTTCACAAGTAGTGGCCTGTCGATTTAGTGCCGATAACTCGTAATCCCCACCGGTACAAGGCCGATGGGGCTTGCACATAATCATTCGGGGCTATTGGGCAACGAACTTCTTGAACTCAGCGTTCAGAACTCCGCGCGACGGTGCTTGGCCTAGAGTCACGCGAATTCGATATCGCAGCGTTCGACTCTCGTTCTCACCAACTTCGAACGTGGGGAATGCTCCA
>DUDC01000023.1:21557-44064 GCA_012959465.1 Planctomycetaceae bacterium | reverse complement strand
CAGCAAAAGTGGTCTAATTCGAATTGTGGCGGATGACTTGGACGTCGAGTCACTCGGACGAATCGACGCCGGCCTTAGTGGGCGGCTGCAGTTAACGCCGAACGGTGAATTCGTTGTCGGAACGTCAAGTAATCCGATGACGTTTTCCATGACCGATGCAGAATGGGATCGCGTCATCTCCGATGCTGTCCATGTTACCGCTAGGCATGATATCATGGTCGCCGACAGCTGGTCGCCATCCATGGTTAAAACACTTCATCTGCAAACGCCAGGAATGATTGATGCTTCCGCAGGTTTGGTGGAAGTAAATCAGCTAGCCGTTGAGGCCGCTGGTTGGTTGGCACCTGGGAAAAATCAAATCGATGTGTTTGCGTTTGTGGTGACCGATCAGTTTGTGCTTGCGAACGATTTGGACCTACGGATCGCCCCAGTCGACGGCGTGACCGAGGCAAGATACAGCGGGGGAACGCCCCAACGGCTGGAGGTGGCTGGCGCATTGCAGATCAGCTCACCGGTGGAAACAACCAGCGGAGGCGTTTCAATCTGGCAAACGAGCGGTTCAGTACGCCAAGATCAGCCGGTCAAAGCGGATGCGCTAAGCGTTGTTGCAGGTGACACGGTAGACTTGTTTTTGCCCACCAATGATTTTGGCTCGATTGCAATTCAGTCGACGGATACCGTTCGCCTTCAGGATCAGAACGACTTGACGCTGGCTGATTTCAACGTGACCAGCGATTTTATGGCGGCAAATGCTGATCTAACGATCGGAGGGAGGCTGGTCGTTGACGGTCAGGTCTTGGTCACCAATCTCCTCGATATGTCAGTTGGCAGTGACGTGGTGGGTGGCGTATCTCAGTTCATGGACTCGGCCACGCTGAAGGCTGAAATCGGCGGTGCTTTCGGCAGCTTGATGACGCCGATCGAGGGTCGCATCCGCAGTCTTTCCGTCGACCAGTCGAATGGATTTCATCTATCGAACCGAGGTGATTTAACGATCGAGTCAACTGGTGATGCGTTCAAGTCAAATGGCGACGTCGGGATTATGGGAACCGGTGCACTGGTAATCGATGGAAGCGTTATCGTCACCGGTGACTTGACTTTGACTTCTGGAATTGGGTTCGACGTTACGCTAGCTCAGGCCATCAATGTCAACAACGGCGATTTGACCGTCACCTCTGGTAAAGATCTAGTGCTCACGCACCATGTCACCAGCGGTCCAGATCTAAGGACCGAAGGAATTAACTCACTCGCGATACTCCGGGCCCAAAATCAAATCGACTTCGGGGCGGACTATGTCATCCAGACAGGCACCGGAGTTTTTCGGGTGTTTCCGCTCGTCGAAAACACAACATTTTTTGTCGAACCACAAGACATGGGAGGTTCGAACATCAATGGAGCGGGCCAGGCCACCGTGCGGATCGTCGTTGGGGTCCCACTAGAAACGAACTATGAGTTGGAGATCAATTGGTTCGATGGCACGACTGAGGTAAATCCGGTGTCAAATAGTGGCAGGACGTCATTCAACGGAGACACGCCCTATTTCTTCAACCACTCGTATTTGGCGAATCCCGACAGCTCTGATTCCTCGGCCCCGGTTCCAATGTCGGTCACCGCTCGATGGGATCCCCGGACGGGTACTGGGACTCACGGTGTTCAGTTCTTTGCCAACGGTGAGTTTAGTCAACAGGCTGAAACAACGGTCACTCGCACACAGACGGTGTCCGGAGAAGGTATACAATCCTTTATTCTCACCTTTGAGAGCGAATTAGAAGTAGTTCCGGAACGGCGACAAGTAATGGCAATGGAGGCATTAAACAACGTACCTGGAAACCAAAAGGTCCATGAGTCACTCGAGGGCGTTCAACAAGACATAGAGTCAAAACTCGTGACTAGTAGACGCGTTTACATGCAGGCGATTGACGAACTTACGGGGATGGCCAAGGGTGACACTGTTGATTTATCCACGGTCGAATTGGATCAACTCGTGGAGAAAATCGAGAGTGCCAAGCTGCCTAATGGACGTTACCGCGTTTATGTGCAGGAAGCGAATTCGACGCGTTCACGCACGTTACTGGAAGTTCAGGTTGACGGAGGAAAGGTCGTTCCCCGAGGATTTCGCGTAGATTCTGCAGATCAACAACCGGACTCGACAGGCAAATTGGCTCCGAAACCAGCGACGGAAAAGAGTGAAACGGAAGCGGTGCCGGATCCGGCAAATGAGGCCGCCGACATGGGGACGGACCAACCATCGGACGCAGGCGCCGACTCGTCTGCGCAGTCGAGTTCCACCGGGCCACTTGGACTCTTAATTGCCTCCCGAATACGGCGGCGCATGCGCCGTGAGGTGGATAGTTGCAGCGGAAACTAGAAATCAGCTAGCAGTCATAGAGACGATACTTTGTGCAGCAGGATCAGTCATGGTTAAACCTAAAAACGAAGATTCACAACAAGACGACGACAAGCGCGAATCTGACGGCGAAGATGCCGCAGCGAGTGACGCGACGATTGAATTCGACGAGGATTCTACGTCGAGTGGTGAAAAAGATGCTGGTTCTGTTGTCGAGGACCGAGGTGATTACGCCACGACCGAGTTCGCGGATTCAGATGTGTCACCGGGAAGTGATTCACAGGATGAACCAGCATCCGTCGATCATCATGGCATGAACGACGATCAACCGCCGGCAATTCAAGCGACCACCGATGTCGAAGAACGGGAGGAAGCAGCGGATGCTTTGGGTCGAGGTGCTAGCGACACCACGTCGGTAGAACACATTAGATCACAAGATCAGGATAACAAAACAGCGCAGGCCGGTTTGGACGTCACGATGGACGAGGATTTAGGAGCACCCAAAACCCTGCAAGGGGGTGCAACAATCGACGTGAGCAACGAGGGGTCCTACGCGAATCGTTTACTAGTGAATTGGTCGAGCATTGACCGCACACATGTGGAGAACGGTCATACGATCCGTGGCAACGAAGTCGCACCACCACAACACCGAACAAATCTAGTCATTCAAGCTAGAAACCTGGTGGAACAATCCGAGAAAAGCGATGCAGTAGCCGACTACGAGCTGCTGGCGCGGCTCGGCAAAGGCGGCATGGGCGTCGTGTATGTGGCCCGACAGGCGTCCATCGACCGCAAGGTCGCAATTAAGAAGATGTTGCCGCAAGTCGCCAATCAGCCCGCGCAACGGGAGAAATTTCTGGCCGAGGCAGTGGTGACTGGAGAGTTGGACCATCCCAACATCGTCCCAATCTATGACCTCGGTTTGGACAGTAACGGGGCGCTTTTCTATTCGATGAAGTGCGTTGTTGGAACACCTTGGAGTGAAGTAATAAAGAAAAAGTCGCTTGCCGAAAACCTCGAGATTTTGATGAAGAGTGCGGACGCAGTGGCGTTTGCGAATTCTCGTGGAGTGGTCCACCGCGATCTGAAGCCGGAAAACACCATGCTGGGTGATTTTGGTGAAGTTCTGGTCATGGACTGGGGATTGGCGATACCCGTTGCCAGCAAAACGAAACGAAGTTTGGGAGGTACTCCGGCGTACATGGCCCCGGAAATGGCGATTGGACCATCGCGACAAATCACAATCGCCAGCGACATCTACCTGATGGGAGCGATCCTCTTTGAGATCCTCACCAAACGTCCACCTCATACGGGTGACGATGTTCTGGAGTGTCTGCAGGCGGCGGCACGAAATGAAATCGTGCCAACCGATGTAGGCGGCGAGTTAATGGACATCGCCTTGACGGCCATGTCGATGGACCCGATGGATCGTCACAATTCAATGTTGGATTTTCAGGACGACATTCGCGCATACGAGGATCACGCTGAAAGTCGCAGGCTTTCGAACCGGGCAGAGGAGGTATTGGCGGATGCTGAAGGTACGGGTGGTTATCAACAATTTGCCCACGCGTTGTTTGGATACGAAGAGGCCCTTCGACTGTGGGACGGTAACGAAAACGCACGTGAAGGCGTTATTGTAGCGAAGTCCGCCTACGCTACCGCAGCTCTTGCCAAGGGAGATTTTGACTTCGGCCTGTCGCTGCTAGACGGAGATTGCCCAGCTCACATCGAATTGCGAGATCAGTTGAAGGCGGGACGGGGCGAGCGCGATGCAAGAAAAAGACGACTGCGCCGATCGTTACAAGTGATTGGCGGATTGACGACGTTGCTGTTGATAGCCGTGTCTGTCGGTCTATACTTTGTCAACATGCAGAGGGGCATTGCCGAGAGCAACCTCACCCTAGCGATACAAAACGAAAAAAGAGCGGAGACGAACGCTCGCCAGGCAGAAACGAACGCCAACGAGGCACAACTTCGTCGCGTCGAGGCGGATAAGAATGCAACGCGAGCCCTCTTGGCCGAGGATGCGGCAATGCTCAACGCCGAGCGGGCCCGTGTTCAAGAGCAGCAGGCCAAAATTGCGCAGTTGTTCGCTGAGAAGCAACAAAAAGAAGCCGAAACGGCTCGTGACCGTGAAAGGCGCGGAGCTTATGTGGCTCGTATTGGATTGGCAGCTGCCAAGATTGACGAGAATGCGTTTGGGCAAGCGCGATCAATTTTGCAGAATTGCCCCACCGACTTGCGTTCATGGGAATGGGGTCGGCTGCAACGACTGGCTAACCAGAGCTTGCGCCAGGTTAACGCTGAAGGCCCGCTGGAAACGGTTGCGTACTGTCAGGCAAATGCACGTGTCGCCGTCGGCGGATGGAACGGCGCCTGCCAGATTCTCTCTTATGACCACGAGTCGGGTGAGTTGCAGTTAGAGACGACTCTCGACATCGCGGGCGGTTTTGTGAATGACTTGGTGTTTTCAATTGATGGCAAACGCTTGTTTACCGCTGGAAGTGTCTCGGCTGGGTTACTTGTTGTTTGGGACGTGTCGACGGGAAATAGGATCGCCCAGTTAGAAGGGCACCTCGACAGTGTTACGAGCGTGTCAATCTCGTCGAACGGTAAGTGGCTGTTGACTACTTCCTTGGACAATTCGGTGAGAACATGGGACGCAAAGACCTACGAGCCCGTGAAGACGCTTGTCGGTCACTCTTGGTGGGTTTGGGACGCCGAGTTTTTACCTGGTGAAAAAACGGCCGTTTCCGTCGGCCAAGACGGTGCCGCCATCCTCTGGGACCTCGAGGGCGGAGAGCAAACTGCCAGTTTTCAAGAACATCGAAGGCCGATTTACGCTCTCGCCGTCGATGATGATGGACGTGTTGCGTCCGGCGATAGCGAAGGTCGAATTCTTCTGTGGCATGTCCAGGATGTAAAGCCGTTGGATCTTGCTAGTCGGTTCACCAGTATCCGCAACCTACCGGCGACGCCCTATATTGAATTAGAGGGACACGCCAACGCCGTCCGTGGACTGTCGTTCTCAACTCACCGAACATCCGGAGATGATGGACTTCGCTTAGTATCCGCCGGCGATGACAATATATTGCATGTGTTCGACGTCTCCGAACGACCTCACCTCTGGAAAGAAGTTCGCGGTCACGGCGGGAGGGTTCGAGGGTGCCTAGTTTTTTCTGAAGGAGGGCAACTCTTATCGGTCAGTCATGATGCTACGTTGCGGTTGTGGAACTTGGATGGTTACCAAGAACAGCGTGTCTTTCAGCGGCTGGCGGGACATGGCGACGAAGTACTTGCCGCGACGTTCGGCCCGAACCAGTCTGTGTATTCGGCGAGCCGAGACCGGACGGTCGCCGGTTGGGATTTGGAAACAGGTGCGCTACGTCGGCAGTTGAAAGAGGGGCATTCTTTTCTCGCTACTCGCGCCGTCATCTACGCCAACGGGACTCGTCTCATTACGGCTGCCGGTGACCAGACGGTAAGAGGTTGGAATATCTCAACTAGCGGAGAAGAATTTCAGTTGAAGAATACAGGCATTGGTGCGGCGCTGGCTGTTTCTCCCGACGAAGCGTGGTTGGTGACTGGCGGAACCGGACATAGCATTCAAGTTTGGGGTCTCGACGATGCAAAGCCGCAACGATCGGTCGAATTGGAAGGTCATCGGGGAAATGTCACGGCGATTAGCTTTTCGGCAGATGGGCGATGGATGGTCACTGGCGATGATCGTGGACTAGTTCTCGTTTGGAATTGGTCAAATCGCACGATTGTCAGGAAAGTGATCGATCACACATCCCGAATCAATACCGTAAAGTGCTTGCCAGGTGGTACGTTTGCAACGGCGTCGAACGACCATACCGCAGCTTTGTGGTCCTTGCCGGATGCAAGGGAAATTGCCATTTTCGGCCACCCCAAGCCGGTTGCGGATTTGGCCTGGAATGCGACTAAGAGTGAATTGCTTACAGTGTCAGAAGACGGACGGTTGAGAGTTTGGCGATCTGAGTCGCGAGATCCCATCGTTGTTTCCGACCACCTCTCGGACGATCTTTCCTCCGTGGCCGTGTCCAGCGACGGCCACCAAGTCGCAGTGGTCGACTACCAACAAAACAAAGTGACGGTCATGGATCGAAACAGGCTCACTGATTCTTCCGCACACCACGTACTTGACGTTGCGGCAGAAGGTGGTGCTGTGTGGGCCGTAGAGTTTATCGACCGACAACGACTGGTGACAGTCGGTGGTGATGATGCCAGGGCGTGGGACATTAGCAGTGGGGAAATTACGATGGCGTACGGCCCACAAGGTGTGGTGTCATCCGTCGATGTCACCGCGGACGGTCGGTACCTAGTGAGCGCTAATTGGGGGCAAACAGCCAAAGTCTGGGACTTGTCCAGTAATCAAGTCGTGCAAACGCTAGGGTACGAGAATGCCGGGGAACTAGGGGCTCACCAAGGCAATGTGCATGCGGCGCGGTTCTCGCAGCTCGGTGATCAAATTGCTACCGCTGCCAGTGACGGAACCGTCCGGATATGGAACCGAGAATCGGGACGAGTGATCCGTGTCATCAAGGCTCACGACGGGTCTGTGTGGGCATTGGCCTACTCGGCGGATGGAAAGTGGTTGGCCTCAGCAGGAGCAGACGGCCGAGTGGCTGTCTGGAAGCTCGAAGACGGCACCTTGGTATTGGACCGTGTAACGCATGAAAACGGCGTGCGAGCCGTGGTCTTTTCGGCCGACACAACTCGGCTCGCCACGGCAGGGGAAGACCGCGCCGCGCGGACTTGGCGGTTCGCGGAAGGTCAGCCACTCCAATTGGAAAAAGAAATCCTTGGTCACAGTGCACCCGTCGTGGGCGTGGATTTTCATCCGTTTGAACCTCGACTGGTAACTGGTGCCGAAGACGGTATCGCGAAAATATGGAACATTGCGACTGCCAAGGCGGACATGGACCGCGACATGGATGCGACGATCGCGGCTCAGGAATTGCTTTCGCTTACTGGGCACCGCCGTGGCGTGACAAGCGTCCAGTTTTCTCCATCCGGCGACGCCGTACTGACGTCTTCCAGAGACGGGCAATTAATCCTCTGGCAAACGAATCCCTGGAAGTGACGGACTTCGCCATCGATTCAATTCCTTACCAAATCCGCACGCGTTTTTCCGGTGAAATGAACATGTCGTTCTCTTTGGCCAAATCAAAGGCCTCGTAGAACGCGTCCATGTTGGCCAGAATGCCGTTGCAGCGGTACTGGCTGGGTGAGTGTGGATCGGTTAGCAAGCGACGTCGAAGTTCTTCCTCGCGATACTTGCGGCGCCAAATTTGTCCCCAACCCAAGAAGAATCGTTGCGGTCCGGTAAAACCGTCAATGACTGCAGGTTTTTTTCCATCGAGCGACAGCAGGTAGGCGGTGTAAGCGGTGTTGATTCCGCCCAGGTCACCGATATTCTCGCCCAACGTAAGCTCGCCATTGACCTTCATTCCGTCCACTGGACTGAATTCACCGTACTGCCTGACGAGCTCCGCCGCGCGTCGGTCAAATTCGTCGCGGTCTTCCTTTGTCCACCAGTTGCGGAGGTTTCCGTCGCCATCGTATTTACTTCCCTTGTCGTCAAACCCGTGGCTCAACTCGTGTCCAATCACTGCGCCGATGGCACCATAATTCACCGCGTCGTCGGCATCCAAATTGAAAAAGGGCGGCTGCAATATAGCCGCCGGAAAGACAATTTCGTTCATCACTGGGTTGTAGTACGCATTGACGGTTTGTGGCGTCATGTGCCACTCGCCGCGGTCGATTGGTCCACCCAGCTTGTCCAACATGTCGTTGTATTGAAAATCGGAAGCTCGCATTAGGTTTCCGATCAAGTCATCGGCCACGATGTCGAGTTTTGTGTAGTCTTCCCACTCGTCCGGGTATCCAATTTTTGTGGTGAATTTTCCGAGCTTTTCGAGTGCCGCTCTCTTTGTACCGATGCTCATCCATTCCAGGTCATCGATACGTTTTGCAAGCGCCCGCTTGAGGTTCTCTACCAATTCCCCCATTCGTTCCTTGGCTAGTGGTGTAAAATACTCACGCACGTAGATCTTCCCGAGCAATTCGCCCAACACGCCATTCATCATTTGAATTGCCCGCTTCCAGTGCGGCTGTTGCTCTGTTACTCCCCGTAGCGTTTTTTGGTAAAAGCCAAAACGGAGCGCATCGAGTTTGTCGCCCAACAAGGATGCGTAGGAGTTGACCGTGCGATAGAAATAGTAGTCTTTCCAGACTTCTAGCGGCGTTTCGTCGTAGAGTACCCCAAATGCTATCAAAAAGCTCGGTTGCCGAACTACGAATTGTTTTTGCCTACCGATCCCTGCGGCCTCTGCGTACTCGCCCCAGTTGAAAGTCGGCATCGCCGCAGCAATGTCGTCGCTAGTTTGACGGTTGTACGTCTTGTTCGGATCACGGTTCTCGACTTTCGTCCAGTGGGCTTTAGCAAACTTGGTTTCCAATGCCAAGATGCGTTTGGCGGCCCGTTGCGGATTAGCGTGCTTCGCTTCGGTGAGTAGATGCACAAGGTACTCAGAGTAAGTATCGCGGATCTTTTTGTACCGCTCGTCATCGCTCAAGTAGTAGTCGCGATCGGGAAGACTAATTCCGCCCTGAGAAAGGTAAACAATATACTGCGAAGAGTTTTTTGCGTCGGGGCTAACATAATTTCCGAAGGGGTTGGAAACGTGTCGCGCACCGACTCGCCCCATCCATACGGCTAACTTCTGTTTGTTGTCGAGTGAATCGATTTCGTCCAACAGCGATTGGATCTGTCGAATTCCTTCACGATTGCGGTGTTCCAGGTCCATATACGAAGTGTAGAAGTCTCCGACTTTTTGATCATCGGAACCTTTGATTTTCCGTTTCTTGGAGGCCGTCGCTTCGACAATCTCTCGAAGGGCCTTTTCGGCGTCGTCGGCCAAACCGGTAAACGAGCCGTAATTTGACTTGTCAGCGGGAATCTCAAACTCGTCGAGCCAGGTCCCGTTCACATACTTGTAGAAATCGTCCCCGGGTTTTATGGAGAGCTTAAAGTGCTGTTTGTCGATGCCCGACTTTGGTGACTCAGTACTATCTTCATCGGCTAGTCCGGAGTTCATCACGACCATGGCGCCCACAATAACTCCACAGGTTAGGTAGGAAAATCTTTTCATCGCCGTGTCTCATCTTTGGGTTTTTGGAGACCAAGTATATGGACCTCGCCGCGAACTTCGACGCCACTGCATGATAGTGGCCAAAGGACCTGGGCAAAACCCAACGTGCAGATAAGTTGCCCCTCGAAGAAGACTGTCCTTTGAACAGCATCCCTCGGTCAAGCTGCGGGGTAGGTTGCTGGCTGCGTAACCCGACGCGTCAGCGAGGGGAATCCGGTGTTGATCGCGGCAGGCGAGAATTGGCACGATCGCGAATTGTACGCTCCAGCAGGCGGAGAATCGTCGACGTTTGTGATTCGTCTGCATATGCCGGGCCGCCGTGGCCAGCCCCTTTGATCAGGTGGAACTCGACGTCAAGACGCGCTCGGGCGTAGGAATCGAAGAGAAATCGACCTTGATACGGTCGGACTAATGAGTAGTCTTCCGTGCCATGAAGAATGAGGAGAGGTGGGTCATCGAATGAAACATGGAACACTGGGCTGGCCGCTTTCGCTTCTTGAAGGTGTTGGCTCGGTTTTCCACCGAGCAATTGGTAGAGAGGGCAATCGGGTAGGTCGCATCGCGTACTTTCAACGGTCGCGTTGTAAAAAAGGTCCGTCATGCCGTACATATCGACGATTGCCTGTACCCGACTGGAGTGACCGAGGTTTCCACCAACGTTTCCTTCCAACGTTCTGACGCCGTTTGTCGTGCCAACTAACGCCGCTAGATGCCCTCCGGAGGATCCGCCGATCACAGCTATTCGGCGTCCATCGCAACCGAACCGTTCGGCATTTGCACGAAGCCAACGAATCGCGCCTTTACAATCATGAACCTGCGCTGGAAAGCGAGCTTCGTCGGACAAGCGAAAGTCCAGGCTCGCGACAGCGTAGTTGTGCGAAGTCAACCAACGCACTGGGCAGCCCTTTTTTGAACCACCGCGCCAACCACCACCGTGGATCCAGACAACCAACGATGGGGCGACCTCTACCACGGGTGGAATATAGAGATCCAGCGAAAGCGATCGTTCACCCACCTGTGCATAGTGAATATCCCGTTCGACGCGGTCCACGACGCTTTGCACCACCGTTGTTTTTTGTTTCGTTCTTGCCGACGGTTTGCGCCGAGGGCCGGAAAACCCGAAGTTATCGGCGTGGAAATTCAGGATCGCCACCGCTTGTTGTTGGTATATTAGCCGGGCGCTGTGATGTACGTCCGACACGATCATCCTGCGGAACGGAATGTCGAGTGACTGTAGATACTCCATGTATTGGAGATTATTTGAGTAATTGAAACCTTTCGAACCGACGTAGAACAGCCAATCGACTGGAGGGTGAGGACTTGCGGCGTAACTGCGAGCTCGATCCCACGAATTCGCGCCGGGTTGAAATCGCAGTGTCGCGTTCTCCCGACCGTCGTTTTCGGCGATGCGTTTTTCCGTTGCATGCCCTCCACCGCCCGATGCAGCGGAACAGAACACGTTGGGATAGGCGAAACCGATTCTCGCTGTGGCTCGTCCACCTTGGGAAAATCCCTCAAGCCCACGCCCTTCACGTCCGGCAATCGTGCGGTACGTAGCGTCGATGTGCGGAATCAATTCGTGGATCAATATGTCTTCGGCCGGCGAATCGTTCTGAGGGTAGTTGTAGTGGCTGACAGCGCCGCCGTTGACAAATACATAGATCATTGCTGGGACGGCTCGATTGCGGATCGCAGTATCGATTGAAGTTGTCAGCGCGATGCTCTTGGTTTCGTTCCCTGGTCGGCCGCCGTGCAAGTAGTAGACGACAGGATAACGCAAGTCGTCATTGCGTGCTTCGTCGTAACCGGGAGGAAGGTAAATGCAATAGCCGATTTTCTCCTGCACTCGCTCGCTGTCAAAAGTCGCGTGGACTAGCCCTGGGAACTTTCCTTCAGGAAATGGATTCACCCATCGAAAATGGGGTGGCGACCCGCTGGACTTTGTGGGTTTTGACTGGATCTGTTGGGCTGAGCAAAAACCTGATAGCAACAGTGGCAACGCCAAGCACGCGAATTTGACCCAACGCATCGGCGGATTCCAAGTGTTAGGTTTTCGGTTAGGTACGATACGACCCGTCAAGATTGGAGACGATGATCTATTTGCTAGCGACATCACGTGGCTGAGTTAACAGCGAAACCAGGATCAGCGTCAGGAAGCCGAGTGGAATGGTAATCAGTCCAGGTTGACTGAACGGGACGATTGCCGCTTGAGCAGCTTCATCGGCCGTAAATCCATACACTTTCTGGAGCGTGTCAGCGCTCAGTAAGATCCAGGCCAGCGATGAGACCATCCCGACCATAATGGCGGTAGTGATTCCTTGTTTTGTTGTCTTCTGCCAAAACAACACCATGATCAGCGACGGGAGGTTTGCTGAAGCGGCCACGCTAAATGCCCAGCCCACCAGGTAGCTGACGTTCATCTCCTTAAACAGGATTCCCAGGATGATCGCGACAACGCCGACAGCAATCGAGGCAATTTTGGCGGAGCGAACTTTGCTCTCTTCGCTCATCTTAATGTTCATAACGCTCGACAGTAGATCGTGAACAACGGCGCCGCTGGCGGCGATGATTAGGCCGCTTACCGTACCCAACACCGTTGTAAACGCGATCGCCGAGATGATTGCAAAAAGTGAGCCACTAAAGCTCTTCGCCAACAGCGGAGCGGCCATATTCGAGTTGGTAACGTCCATCGAGCCGCTGGTCATCGCGCCGAGACCCATATAAAGGGTTAGTACATAGAAGAAACCGATGCAGCTGATTCCAACAATCGTACTTTTACGGGCGCTTGCTTGGTCCTTGACGGTGTAATATCGAATCAAGATGTGAGGAAGCGAAGCCGTGCCGCAAAAAAGTGCTAGCATCAGTGATAGAAAGTTTAATTTGTCGCGGATCTTGTTACTCCGAATTCCCTTAAAGGCGGGGTGATTCCCCGGTTGAAGGATCTCACTTCCAGCTGTCTTTGTGGGCGTGTATGTCGTTACTTTCGACCCGTCGTCTAACTCGCTTTTCTCGGAACTCCACAAGATCACCTCGCTATCGTGGAGCACGTCAAAGAAACCAAGCAGCCCCACACTCGATCCTTCCTCATAGTCGTCAGGGAGTTTCGAGATATGACCAACCTTCATCAGATCCGTTTCCGGTTTCCCTTTTTCGCGTACCACTCCGTTTATCAGCACGGTACCGTCCGGTTTCACGGTCTTTACCTGCGGTTGCATCGCGACCGGGTCATCCGTCACTTCAAAACCACGTTGCAAGATCGACACCGTTAGCACGACGCTAAAGATGACCAACAAGGATCCCTTTAGAAATTGGACCCACGTCGTGCTGACCATGCCGGCGGTGACGACGATCACGATGACGACCGAGCCAACCATGACGACACCAGCCCAATGAGGAAGCCCAAACAGGGGCGTTACGAGAACTCCCGCGCCGACCATTTGGGGAATGAGGTAAAAAATACTCACCGCCAGAGTGCTCAGCGCGGCGGAAAGTTTGATCCCTCGCGACTGGAACTTGCTGTCGAGGGCATCCGCGAACGTGTATTTTCCCATTCGCTTAAGCGGTTCGGCCACGACAAACAAAGCGACGACCCATCCGGCCAGATATCCGATCGAATAGAGGAATCCGTCGTAGCCGTAGAATGCGATCATGCCGCAGATTCCGAGGAATGATGCGGCGGAGAGGTAGTCGCCTGCAAACGCGACTCCATTGACAAACCAATGGATGTTGCCACCCGCGGCAAAGAAACCGCTGGCCGACTTAGCCTTGGATCCTAAGAAAATGCTCAGGGAAAGCGTAAAGGCGACAATCGCCGAAAACACAATGACAGCACCGATGTTTATGTCGTAGTTCATGGCTTGCTCCCCTGATCTGTTACATCAGGATTGCGGCAGAGCCAACCGTAGACTAGGGCCAGAACGATGGCCAGGACGATTAGTACGAATCCACCAAAAATCGCCAGGTTGAGGCCAGCGATCGTTTTCATTTCCAACCAACTCGATCGGAATGTGCTGATCAGCACGAATGTCGAATAGGAAAGGAGGTAGACGGCGAACAGCCTAATTCCAAAACGGGCGTTTCGAGCAATCGTCTCTCGACTTTCCGATTCGTCCGGCTTGTTCGTGCCGTGGTTCAAGTCAGTCATGAGTTACTACCGTGCTTTGACAAGTTGGTTGTATCGTGTCGACGCATGATGGTAGCTAATCGTCGCCTGCCCGACAATCGAATCAGGCGGTTTCGACTGCTTGATGCCGACTTTTTCAGCCGGGTCACTCAAATTGACCCGTTCAGACGAACCGATTGAGACTGTGATGCCCAGTCAAACCAGTAATTATGCCCGGCCGAGATGCGATTTTCGGCGGCTTGGCCGGCATTTGGTTATTTGTGCATCATGCTCGGTTGTTTCGTCGAAGAACGTAACTGGCGAAATCGACTAGGCCGGCGAATCGATATTGGGGGTCGACGTAGTGCTCGATCACATAGAACGCGAAATAGTAGAAACGGCTGCAACACCATATGCAAACCACCAGCAAGACCGCGATACGAAGGGTGGGGTTCTCCAGTAAGATGAGGATTCCCGAGACGGCCCCGCAGATCAGAAACAAAACCCCTTTCAGGTAGATGAGTTTTGAGCTTTTTAGGTCGGCCATTGGGTCCTCCCCGAGCTGCGAAGGGAATTGTAACAACATTCGAGGTAAACACAGGTGTGCCGCTCGCGGCGGCATCTCTACCAGCAGTATGACACGGAAATGATTCGGGATGCAATTAACTGGCATCTGTGGTTAGGATGGATCTATCCCCGAGGTGTTTTTGGATAAGGTGAATGGACACCGAACTTCGGTTTGTGGACGACACGGGAATTGGCCGGCGGTCGGATAGTTTCGACGGACCGTATTGTCGTATATACATCTTCTGTTTGTTTAGGTTGTCGACTTGTGCCGGCTACACTTTTCAACGCCGTGGCGAAATCGTCTGAGGTATGACCGTGACGGCCATTTTGGGAATCTCCGCTTTTTATCATGACTCGGCTGCCGCCTTGGTGATCGATGGTGAGATTGTTGCGGCGGCCCAAGAAGAACGTTTTACTCGACGTAAGCACGACGCGAATTTTCCCCAGCGAGCTGTTGGATTTTGTCTCCAACAGGGTGGCCTTGAATCGGGCGACCTCGACTACGTGGGGTTTTATGACAAACCCATTCGGAAGTTTGAACGCCTGTTGGAGACGTATCTCGCTTTTGCCCCCAGCGGCTACCGGTCTCTTCGCAGAGCGTTACCTGTCTGGCTGAAACAGAAGTTGCACTTGCCCAAAGAAATAACTCGCGGTTTGAACGGTCTCTACAAGGGGCCCATTGTCTTTACCGACCACCACGAGTCACACGCGGCGAGTGCGTTCTTTCCATCGCCATTTGAATCGGCGGCAATTCTTACACTGGATGGGGTGGGAGAGTGGTCCACGACATGTTGGGGCGAGGGGCACAAAAACCGTATCGAGTTGAAACAGGAGATTCGATTCCCCCATTCCATCGGCTTGCTCTATTCGGCATTCACGTATTACATCGGCTTTCGCGTTAACAGTGGCGAATACAAAGTCATGGGCTTGGCTCCCTACGGTCGGCCGATCTATCGAGAGAAAATTCTAGACCATCTCATCGACTTGAAGGACGATGGTTCTTTCCGGATGGACATGGACTATTTTAACTACTGCCAGGGTTTGACGATGACATCGGCGAAATTTCATCGTCTTTTTGACGGACCACCGCGGCGGCCGGAGTCGAAGATTACCCAGCGTGAAATGGACCTGGCGGCTTCGGTACAGTCGGTTACCGAGGAAGTTGTATTGCGGTTGTCGAACCATATTAAGGCGATAAGTGGGATGAAAAACCTGGCGATGGCTGGCGGTGTTGCTTTGAATTGCGTTGGCAATGGGCGTGTGCTGAGGGAATCGAATTTTGACAACGTTTGGATTCAACCGGCTGCCGGCGACGCAGGAGGTGCCTTGGGTGCCGCCATGTTTATCTGGTTTCAATTGCTGGAAAACGAGCGAACAGGGCCGGTTGACCACACGCCGTCGAGTGACCGACAGCAAGCGTCGCTTCTGGGGCCCGCCTTTTCAGACGACCAAATACGCGACGAGCTCGATCGACAGCCAGGAGTTTACCGCACCGTAGAATCCGACGAGGATTTGTGTGAACAGCTTGCCGGGTTGATGGCAGATGGGAAGGTCGTTGGTTGGTTTCAGGGGCGGATGGAGTTTGGACCGCGGGCGCTCGGAGCACGCAGTATTCTTGGCGACGCCCGATGTGAAAGAATGCAATCCGTGATGAATCTCAAAGTGAAATTCCGCGAGTCTTTTCGGCCATTTGCCCCGGTCGTGTTGAGGGAAGCCGTGGATGAGTATTTTGAAATGCGACCCAGAGAAGACAGCCCGTATATGTTGTTAGTCGCCCCCGTCAAGGAACGGCATCGTTTGAAGCCGGAGAGCGGATTCGATAGGGCATTCGGCATTGAAAAGCTGAACTATGCCCGGTCCTCCATTCCGGCCGTGACCCACGTCGACTATTCGTCTCGCGTGCAAACGATCGACGAAACGCGTCATCCTCTGGTCCACCAGCTGATCTCGAAATTCCGCGACTTGACCGGTTGTCCGATCTTGATCAACACGAGCTTCAACGTCCGTGGTGAGCCCATTGTTTGCAGTCCGCATGATGCCTGGCGGTGTTTCATGAACACGGATATGGATGTACTTGCGATCGGGCGTCAGATCCTGATCAAGGAACAGCAGACAGTAGAGGTCGACTCAACAATGAGAAAAGACCATTTATCGCAATTTCAACTTGATTGATCTGTTGACTATGAACATCATTGAGATTTCCTGGACTCCGTCGGATCGCCAAGTTAGGCAGTTCGGTGGCATTTGCATGGTTGCGTTTCCGACGGTGGCCTGGTGGTGGCAATTGGACGTGCGTTGGATTGTCGGTTTGGGACTGGCCGGGGCGTTGATCGAAGTGACTGCCTGGGTGGCGCCGCGATTCGTAAAGCCTGTTTACGTGGGATGTTTGCTGCTTACGGCTCCCATCGGGTACATTGTTGGCGAGCTGACAATCCTATTGATATTCTTGACGGTCTTTTGCCCATTAGGAGTCTTGTTTCGTGTCATCGGTCGCGACGTCCTGGAACGTACCGTTGACCGAAACGCGATGACATATTGGAAAGACAAAGAGCAACCTAAGAGCCTCTCGAGTTACTATCGCCAGTCGTGACCGATGGTCGACCGAGGCACTCACTTTTGCAGGAGCTGCGAACCAATGGGCGGCGGACATCCAGAGGACGACAAGAAGAGTCGGTTTGAAGAGTTGGACGACCAACAGCCGATGGGATTCTTGCAGGAGTTCTTTTATTTTCTGGTCGTCTACCGAAACTGGTGGTTGATCCCGGTTTTCGCAGTGTTGGCTCTCTTGGGTCTGTTTATCCTTCTCGGCGGTAGCGGCGCTGCACCATTTATCTACACGATTTTCTAGCGATCTACCACAGAGCCCTTTACTGAAGAGCGCCTCGCATTCGCTTGCGGACGTCCGTTTCGATGGGCCCAAAAGTCTTTTCGTGACGGTCAATCGCGATCTTGATCGCCGACATCATGCGTTTGGCGGTGTAGTAGTTCATCACGACGCGTTGGTTCACTTCAATTGGAGTCTTCCTGGTTTTGTCGTTTTGAACATTTAGCCCAAAATCGATGAGCATTTCTTCGGGCGTACTCGTCACCCGCACAAAATTCGCGTAGGCAGTTCGGTTCTTGCTCATGTCAACCGGCAAGCCTTCTCCGTCCTGAGCCGAAATCAATTCGACAGCTCCAAAATGGCTACCGAGTAGGAAGGCGATGACAAGTGCGAAAATGGTTAATGTACGTTGCATGATAAAATCCAATTTAGATAAAATGGGTGTATCAATTGATGCTCATGTCGCAAGTTGAGCAGCGAGTTGCCAACACCATCCTACCTTGGTTAGGAGCGCGTTGAAAGGAAGAGAGCGGGCAGGACTGCGTTCGTGGCTACCGCGGAGCAATACGGTGGCGTCCAGCGTCCACTAAAGTGCGGTCAGCTATTCGATCTGTCGTCCGCCCACTAAAAGCTGCGGTCAACAACAAATCGAGCTATTCGATCGAGAACACTCTTGGCAGGCGAATCAGAAAGCGGGCTAAGTCGTCTGATAGCTTTGGCCACATATTCGTCGCCGCGTCGACGCGTGTAGGCGACGGCGTCGTAGCGACTGAAGGCGTCAAATAAGAGGCTGTGCAATTCGGGTGATTCCTCTTGCATTGCACTTAGCAAGCGTCCGCGGTCTTCGACGGTGGATTCGCGGAGTGTGTAGATCGTCGGTAGCGTCAACAGACGCTGATCCAGGTCCGTGCCGAGTGATTTTCCAATATCATCTTCGTTGCCATACAGATCCAAGAGGTCATCAGCGATCTGGAATGCGATTCCTAGCTCTCTTCCGAAATGCGTCATCTGTTCGACGACATCCGCTGTCGCTCCCGCGTAGTGGGCACCTAAGTGGCACGCGCAGGCGCATAGTTCTGCCGTCTTGGCGTCGATGATATCCAAATACTCATCTTCAGCTAAGTCGTATTGACCTCGAGATCCCTTTTGCCGAATTTCCCCCTCGCAAACTCGATTTGTCGACAATCCGATTTCGCGACAAGCGAACGCATCACCAGTAGTACTCGCCAGGAAAAAGGCATGGCTGAACAGAAAATCTCCAAGCAGAATACTCGCCTCATTATCCCACCGCGAATTAACAGTCGCCAGACGGCGCCGCTGTTCCGCACGATCCAATACATCGTCGTGGACAAGAGTCGCCGTGTGGATCATCTCCAGTACGGTTGCCAGCACGATGTGTTCTTCACGAACTTCTCCGCATGCTTTGGCCGTTAGTAATAGCAGTGCGGGGCGAAGCCGTTTTCCCCCAAGCATACATCCATATCGAACGAGTTCGTCGACGAACGGGTAGCGGCTCTGCATCTCCTTGCGCAACCGCGATTCGACGAGCCGCATTTCGTCGGCAACGGGTTCGTAGAACTCGGCAAGTCGCTCCGCAGCGACCTCTGCATCAGATGTTGTAGGGTTCACTTAGACGATCCTCCATCCCGACAGCCGGGAGGTTGCTGGCCGACGCTCGCTCGTTCGTGGCTGCCTGAATGTGAAGTTCAGCTGGCCACGAAGTGAGCGTCGGTATCGACGTGTTATTTGCTTAATTCGCCAGCTCGAGTGAGTTGACTTGGTATCTCTTGTATGATGCTCTGGACTCTATTGACGCACGAAATGTCCGCTGCGACCACCATCCTTTTCTTCCAATCGGATCGGGCCGATGACCATTCCTTTTTCCACAGATTTACACATGTCATAGACGGTGAGAGCGGCGATCGTCACCGCTGATAAAGCCTCCATTTCAACTCCCGTTTTTCCACTGACCGTCACCGTTGCCTCGATGCTCAACGTCGAATCGTTCAGCAACTGAAATTGAATGTCAATACTTGATATCGGCAACGGGTGGCAGAGGGGAATGAGGTCCGACGTGCGTTTGGCGGCCATGATTCCAGCCAATCGCGCGACTTCAAGCACATCCCCTTTGGCGAACTCACGATCCTGAATTAGCCGCAAGGTGCTAGCCGCCATCTGGACCTGCCCGGACGCCCGCGCCGTACGTTTCGTTACGGCCTTGTCGGTAACGTCCACCATCCGGCTGCGGCCGTCTTCGGCGAAATGCGTTAGTCCGTGTTCTGGCTGTTCACCCATCGTGTTATTCCGGACGAGTTAAAGATGCCTGTTCGCAACAATTCACCACCCGCAAAAACGTGGCTGAATTAACGAACTAACAAGAAAACAGGCGAAGTTTCCCGGCCAAGCGCTAGGTCAAACCAAGGAACAAGGGTTGGAACATTTGTACGAGTTCAGGTCACGGACTCAATACAGTACACCGAGTGGCGTAGAGGCCAATCACCGAAAAACTCAGGCGTCGTCAATTCGTCTTTTTTCTCGGTGGTTTGGGGTCCAAATTGGCATTCAAGTCGGCCGGCGTTACGGTCGCGACCACGCCCGCTGAAGGGACTTCAACACCCGCCGTCCAGACAATAGCGTTTAAGACCACTTTGCGGTAGTCATCGTTGCTCCAATTGTCGTGGAAATGTCCGCCTGTGAATCCGAATCCACTTGCTCCGTTGGGATGTTGTACGGCCCACATCATGGCTTCTGGTCGCCCCTTAGCTTGCTGGATGTGCGGGTAGGGACCCTTAGGATAGACATAGGGTCCATTGCGAACTTTGTCCGACGGAGCTGCAAGCAGGATCGGCCAGAAACGGAGTTTTTCCGTTTTCTGCGACTCATTGCCCTTCAATCCTGGGGCGAACCGCATATTGAAGTACCATTCATCCTTGATTTGGTAGGGCTTGACGCCCCTGGCAATTGGGTGATTGGGCAAGCTCAGGAATTTTGCTCCCAGATCGGATTGCACGAATACATGTGTTCGTAGTGACCACCTATCCACTTCTGAAACTCATTACCTGCTTGCGTTGCGACCGCTTCCACTCCGTAATGCATGAAGCCGACTCCTTTTAGGACCCACGAGTCGACGAGTTTCAGCCGTCGTCTATGTTCCTGGACGACTTCGTGCCGACCACCGCCGTCCATATAGAAAATCACGTCTGACGCGTTATCGGAAACACGCTCATCACGAGGCCAACCGTTGAGGGCGAACTCTGTTTGCACGTTTGGCGTGGACGCCAGACATTTGGCTAGCAGCTGTACGCCCGCATTGAATTCATGCATCCCGACAGGATGGGGCGGTTTGCCGGCAATCAGGACAATCTTCTTCGGTGTCGACTGTGCATCTAATGGAGAACCGTCCATGGCCAGGACAAACAACAGGGTGAACACATATCGAGCCATTGAGCCACCTGCGACATTCATTCAGAAATACGTATTGCGGCTAAATGATGACAGACAATCAACGATCGCCATCGGCCCGGATTTGTCTAGTTCGCTACCAATCAAGTTATGTGCGCCCCTTGGGTTTCGACGTACACGGCGTAAACGGACGTGCTGGCCGTCATGAAGAGACGATTTCTTTTAGGACCTCCAAAACAGACGTTTGAGCAGATTTCTGGTAGCAGGATCTGGCCGATTCGGTCACCATTGGGAGCGTAAATGTGGACCCCGTCATAGCCGTCTCCGACCCACCCGGCACTCGCCCAAATGTTCCCGTCCTTGTCCGCGCGAATCCCGTCGGCCATTCCGGCGACGTTCTCACCCTTCACTTCTAGCGTCGTAGACGTGAACTCGCGACCATTTTTTAGCGAAGTCCCGTTGACGACATCCCAAACACGGATGTTTTTTGGCGCATCATCGTAGTGACTCGCGCCCGTATCGGCCACATACAGTTTCTTGTAGTCCGGTGAAAAGCAGAGGCCGTTCGGTTTGAAAATATCATCGGTAACCTGTGTCAGTTTTCCCGTTTGAGCGTCGATGCGATAGATCGCTTCTTTCTGATACGGTTGCGGCGATGAACTGGACGCCTTGTTTCCTTCATAGTTCATCAGGCTGCCATAACCTGGGTCGGTGAACCAGATCGCTCCGTCGTCGGGATGGACCACGGCATCGTTGGGTGCGTTGAACTGCTTGCCGTTGTAGCTGTTGGCGAGTACGGTGATTCGGCCATCGTACTCGTACCGTACGACTCGACGATTGCCATGTTCGCATGAAATCTGTCGTCCTTGGTAGTCAAACGTGTTGCCGTTACTATTTCCCGACGGGTGGCGAAATTTGGTGACGTGGCCATCTTCGTTTAGCCACCGCATCTGGATGTTATTGGGAATGTCGCTCCAAATCAGATATCGGCCCACTCCATTCCAGGCTGGCCCTTCGGCCCACAACATCTCCTTGCTGTGATAGATTCGCCGAATCGGCGTGTTGCCGAGTTTGTACTTATCGAACCTCGGATCCAACGACACGATATCCGGGTCTGGGTAACGGACGGGCGCGGCGCTATCGCTGTAGTCTCGCCCGGAAGCCGCTTTGCTAACCAAGACGGTAGCAGCCGCAGCAGAGGCTGCGAGAAAACTCCGTCGGGACGATGTTGGCATGATTGTGTCGCTACGACTTTGTAGTTGCTTGCTCATGGTGAATTCCTCATCTTCCTCGTGTACGATAGATCGGTTTGACGTCGTGCAGCGATTCGAAACATAGATTATTTTCCACACTGCGGCCACAAGCAACAACTCGCCTGAAAAATGCGCATCGATTGATTGTTTTTGTGTCGCCGAAATAAGGTCCTTTTTGCATGATTCGCACATATTGTTGTTGGCTATTGCTCTGCTGGTCCTCCTTTACCGCACCCGTGTTGTTGGCGGCCGATCGGCCAAACATCATCGTAATTCTGGCCGACGATCTTGGTTATGGAGACCTCTCCTGCTATGGGGCGACCGATTTGCACAGTCCGCGGATCGACGAATTGGTCACTCGTGGCGTACGGATGGACGAGTTTTATGCCAACTGTCCCGTTTGCTCGCCGACCCGAGCATCGTTGATGTCGGGGCGTTACCCAGAACTCGTGGGGGTGCCCGGTGTGATTCGAACCAATTCGAAGAATAGCTGGGGGTACTTGGATCCAAGCGTTATTCTGTTGCCACAGGTCTTAGCGAAGGTGGGGTACCAAACCGCTCTGGTCGGTAAGTGGCACTTGGGGCTGGATGTAGCGAGTCGCCCGACGAATCGTGGCTTCGGCCACTTCCATGGTTTTCTGGGCGACATGATGGACGACTACTACCACCACCGCCGTCACGGTCACAACTACATGCGACTTGAGGAGCAGACCATCGATCCCAAGGGACACGCCACGGACTTGTTTACCGACTGGGCATGCGACTACATCCGGCAGGCATCAAAGGTCGACGCTCCGTTTTTTCTTTACCTGGCGTACAACGCGCCTCACACGC
>DUDC01000023.1:0-21547 GCA_012959465.1 Planctomycetaceae bacterium | reverse complement strand
ATACAGCCGCCCGAGGAATGGCTCGAGAAAGTACAACGCCGCGAGCCGGGGATCTCATTACAACGAGCCAAGTTGGTAGCGCTCATCGAGCAGATGGACGATGGAATTGGAAAGGTCGTGGATTGTTTGAAGGCCTGCGGCGAGTCAAACGATACGCTAGTCATTTTCACATCCGATAACGGTGGGCAGCTAAGTGTTGGAGCAAGAAATGGGAGACTTCGCGACGGTAAACAGAGCGTTTACGAAGGAGGACTAAAAGTCCCGTTCTGTGCGGTTTGGCCGGGCCAGATCCCGGCGGAAAGCACGTCGAATGCCCGCGGGATCACAATGGACCTTTACCCAGCCATCTGCGACGCTGCCAACGCGACGATCAACCATCCGATTGACGGGCGTTCGTTGTTATCTGAGTGGTTGGGGAAACCTACTCATTCAATGCCCCGCGATTTGTTCTTTCACCGTCGTGAAGGCGGTGATCGATATGGCGGATTGACGATTAATGCGATGCGGCGAGGCCCCTGGAAACTGCTTCAAAATAGTCCGTTCGCGCCATTGGAACTCTACAATCTTGAGCTTGACCCACTCGAAGCATCCGATATGGCGGCCAAAGAGCGGTCTCGATTCCGAGAGCTCTCTGCTGCTCTACGGGTACAAGTCCAACGAGGTGGGGCCGTGCGTTGGCAACCTCCAGCGAGAGTCGAGCAGGAATTTCCTCTGTTGACACATTGAGATTACGCCGACTCGTCCGCCGCGGAATGTCACTTTTGCCACTGGGGAAACGGACGACCAGCAGTTTCACGCCACTTCGTCCTTTGGCAACTCCCGGTCCACTGCATCCTGAAGAATATGTCCGTCTTCGGAAACGTCTTCAAATCGCACGGAGACACGTTTGGAGATGCCGGATTCCTGCATGGTGATTCCATAGATAGTGTTAGCGGCGGTCATTGTCTGTTTCGAGTGGGTGACGACGACGAATTTGGTCCAACCCAAGAATTCGCGGAGCACATCGACGAATCGTCCGATGTTGGCTTCGTCGAAAGGCGCATCGACTTCATCGAGAACACAAAACGGACTGGGTCGAAATTGAAAAATGGCCAGGAGCAAAGCCACCGCCGTAAGCGCTTTCTCGCCACCACTCAACAGTGAGTTGTCAAAACTCGGTTTTCCGGGTGGAGTTGCCAGGATCTCCACTCCAGCTTCCAACACGTCGACGCCTTCTTCGAGCACGATGTCAGCGGTCCCGCCGCCAAACGCTTTGCGATAGAGGCTCTGGAAATTCGTGCGGATCGCTTCGAGTGTTTCCACGAACAATCGCCGGCTATCGGCGTTGATCCGTGAAATGATCCGTTCCAAAGCGTCTTTAGCATTTACCAAGTCTTCGTACTGCCGTGATAGCGTATTGAAGCGATCTTCGAGGTCGTCTAGCTCGTCGAGTGCCTCCATGTTCACAGCACCAATGTTACTGATTTTTCGCCGCAGCTCGCGAATTTCGACTTCGATCGACACGCGTTCGGCGATCTCCTCTTCGTCTTCGGTCGTCAGATCTCGGCGTTCAAGATTGATGCCATAATCGTCGCGAAGTCGCTCGACCAATGTGTCTCGCTCATGCTGTATGCGAGACTGTTCCAGTTCGCAGCGGTGCAAGATCTCCTCAAACTGTTTGAGTTGTTTTCGTAACTTCTGCAGTGTTTTTTGCGCGACGGATCTTTCTTCGCGCCCCTGTTGTCGACTGATTTGTCCGGCAGCAATCTGACTTTGGAACTGTTCCAAACGGAGATACTCTTCCGCACAACCCGATGTGGCGACAAGAATGCCGAGTTCTGAAATGCTGCGTCGCTCAAAACACCGTTGCATGGCAAGTTGTGCTTCTTCCACCGCCGACGACCGCTCTTGAGTATCCCGTTCTAACTGCAATCGTTGCGCGTCCAACGTTTGAAATCGCTGTTCCCGCTTGGCGAGTTCAACTGCCGCGGCGTGCAGGTCCGCCTGCAAGACGCGTCGTTGGGCGTCGTTTTCGTCGACTTCATGGTTGTGGAGGTCCAGCTCTGCCTCAAGGTCGGAAAGCTCATTGGAGAGTTCTTCTTGGCGTTGGCCCAGTTCGGCCAAATGTTCCGCGTCTTGTTGAGTCACCACTTTGAGAGTCGTGCATTCACTGGCTACTTGAGCGATTTCGGAATCAGCCGTCTCGACTTGCTGTTCAAGAGTTCGACATTGGACACGTTGATCGGAGAGTCGGTCGCGTAGCCGCTCGTACAGGTCCGACAACCGGCGGAGGACAACCTCCTGTTGGACGACATTTTCTCGTAGCTGTCCGACTTCATGATCCGACGCTGAAATTCGGTCGTTTACACGAATCAGCGAGTCTCTTAAAGAAGCGAGTTCACTGCGGCGAGAGACCAAACCAGGAGCGGCTTGGCGGCTTGCTAGAGAGATCGCACCGGATGGGGAAAGTACATCACCCTCCCGGCTGACCAGTGTTAGGTCGACATGTTCGGCTCGCAACTCCATTAGCTGAGGCAGTTCGGCATCCAACAGATAGGTGGTGCCTAGCAGTTGTTCGATAAGTGGGCGGATCGTTTCTGAACATTGCACGAGCTGGTCAGCGCGACCGATGAGTCGCGGGTCGTTGTCGATGCTGCGGGCTCTTGGGCGAGGCCCATTCAAAGAGTCAAGTGGAAAGAGGTCGACACGCCCTTTCAGTTCGAATTCGGTTGTAATCCAAGCAAATTCATTGGCGCTGGCGACAACCAAACATTGTGCCGCTGACGATAATGCGGCATCGATCAATGCAGCAAACTGGACGTCAACATTGATGTTGTCAGCAACGAGACCCCGGATCTCGTTAAACCGGTTTTGGGATGCGGCGTCACTTAAGACTTGTTGCACGCCGGGAGAGACGCCTTCACGTGTGGCTTCTTGTTCTTCGAGAATTAAGATTCTCTCGAGCATCGATTCTCGTCGTCCGCGGAGGACGGCTAAATCTTCCTGGCGACGAGCGATCAGTCGCCGACTCTCAGCAATTTGGTTCTGCGTCTCCTCAATGAGCTCCGCCTTCTCTTGAATCGCCGCGACAAGCTCCAATTCCGCACCTTGTAAGGATTTCAATTCTTGTTGTCGTTGTGCCAGTTTCGTTTCAAGGGCCAGCAGTCGTTCGGATTGCTGTTCCAGCGATCGGTCGTTCGTTTCTTTGCGTGTTGCGAGTTGAGAAACATCGCGATCGACACCACCTGCTTCACGGAGGCACTGCGTGTGCTGAGTGCGAAGCACTTCCGTCTGTTGACGGGCGGTTGCAACCGAATGATCCAATTCTGTAAAGCTAGCTTGAACCGTTTCCGTCTTTTGCCGTTGTTCTCGGCAGGACTCTCGTGACGCCACCCAGGCATCTTCCACCTCATGCACGCGGCTCTGGAGGTCACCTGCTTTGCCGGTCATTGCGACGACTTGGGCTCGATGGAGAATGGCTTCTTCGTCCAAGTCGTTTACGCGCTGACGTTCGAATTGAACTTTGGACTCTAGTCTGGCGATCAGGTCACTACACTCGCTGCGGGAATTCTCCAGTTGAACTAGCTCCTGCTCGCCCTCCGACAATTCTGTCTCGATTTGCTCGCATCGCGATTCGTGTTGCTCCACCTCCCGCAAGAGGACTTCAGCCTCTTCCTGAGCGTCCTGTCGTTTCGCATCGACTGTTTCTAATTCTTCGGAAAACCGCCGCCAATCACACATTCCGACGTGTGTTCGCAGTTGTTGCAGCCGATCGCTGTATTCACGGTAGCGTTTTGCTTTGCCGGCCTGTGAACGGATGCTTTTCAGGCGGTTGTCCACTTCGTCGACGATATCGGACAAGCGAAGCAGGTTCTGCTCGACGCGACCCAGACGGCGTTGAGCTTCAATCTTCTTGGCTTTGAATCGGCTGATCCCCGCCGCCTCTTCGAAGATCGCCCGACGGTCCTTGGTCGACGCCTGCAACAGTCGGTCTACTTTGCCCTGTTCGATCAAGCTGTAGGCGTCAGTTCCCACGCCAGTTCCGCGAAATAGATCGCGGATGTCCTTCAACCGACAGGGTTGCCCATTGATCAGGTATTCACCCTCACCACTACGGTAAACGCGGCGACATACATGAACTTCCGGGCTGTCGACCGGAATGCGTTGATCCGAATTGTCGAAAATGATCGTCGCTTCCGCGGCATTCATCACTCGACGATTGCCACCCTCACCCGATCCCTTGAAGATGACGTCAGCCATTTCCTTGCCGCGGAGGCTCTTCGCACTCTGTTCGCCCAAGACCCATTTGATGGCGTCGACAATATTGGACTTTCCCGAGCCATTTGGTCCCACGACTACCGTGATTCCGGCCGGGAAATCGAACCGAGTTTTGTCAGCGAAACTCTTGAAGCCGTATAGTTCTAGAGCCTTGAGCATGTAGGACGGAATGCCAGAGAGGGAACGCGAGAATGGAGAGTGGGAGCCGTACGATTGAAAGACCAATTCTCCCACAGATCCTGTCGCCAAGCCAGATTCAGAATGGAATTTCTTCCAGCTGGGCTAATCGATGGAATCTTCGCGGGAAACCAGGGCTTTAATTCTACCAAAAAACCCGCGATCGGGTTCCGGTGAGAAGGTGGAGTCAATAAAGTCGTCGTCCTTTTCATCGTCATCGGGAGCAGGGGAAGCACTGTAGAGGCCAGGTACCGGATTAGCCGCTCGGAATCGCCCATCCGATTCTGACGTGTCACGATCGAACTTTCGACCCGCCCGTGCCTGTCTATCCACCTCCAGACGAGAGTTTAGTTTTCCGGTCAATTTGGCGGAACGGAAGGCTTGGTACACTTCCTCGTATCCACCGTCCAATTCCACGATGGTTCGAGCAACATCTCCCAGCCGATTTGATGTGACCAGTTCTTCATCCTCTTCACCCGGAGTGAATCGGATCACACGTACTTTTTCGTCGTCCAGTCGTTTAATCATGATCCGCGGCCCGACGAACAGGAAGTTTGGAGTGTGCAGCCGCTGTTGACTTCCAAACAGGACAATTTCAGAGGCGCGTGAGTTGGCGAAATGCACCATCGGTTCTCCCCCATCGGGCAATTCGTGCAAGATGAATTTTCCATCCAAAACCTGGCCTCGAACCAGAGGATCACGAGGATTGCGAGCTTTCATCGCTCGAAATGCGCCGTAACGAGTCTCCGCGGAGGGGTGGTTGAGCAGTTGGGTTAGAGCTTCGTAGGATGATACGTGTCGAATGGCGGCAAGCGCTGCAAGTGCGTGCCAACGGAAGGCGCGTTCTTGGGCACCAATCTGAGCGAGTACGGGAGCGACGTGCTCGTCATCAAGATAGGCCAGAGCCTCCGCTGAATAAAAACGAACCTCGATTTCATCCGATTCAACACCCCGCCGCAGAACGTCGATCGATTCTTCGCCTAGAGCCTCAAGTTTCAGAGCTGCTTGCGCGGTGGAGGTCGGTTCAAGTAGTTCTAATTCAAGCTCATTCAGGAGCAACAGGCGATCTGTCGGGGAGACTCGAAGCGGAATAGCCCGCACCACTCGCATGTACCGCTGCACGTTGTGTCGATACTTTGTCGGGACCGAAAGTTCGATAATCCCAGGTGTTTTCGGATCGGCAACGCCCTTCCGCTGACTGCCAACGAAGTAGGAAAACCGCAGGTTGACGGCATTGCTAATGATTGTGCTAGCCGCAATGGACGCCGACCCTTGCTTTACGCGTAGGCCCAGCGAACGGCTTTTTCGACAGATGCCGCCGCCTAGGACTCGCCCTTGGATGAGCTGTTTCTCGTTGTCACTATTCTCAAACACTGCGTCAACCAAGACCCAACCTCCGCCCTTTGCATCGACGTGGCCTTCGCGAATCGAGTTGTTCATTACAGCGGTCGTTTTCAATGGCGTGACAAGCAACTTGCCTTTTCGCAGGCTTGTCGTGTCCGATCGTTTGGGAATATTGATGTAGATGTCAAATCGGTCGCCACGCTGTATTCCAGGATACATGTAGCCATGAACGGTTACCAAGGCTGTGCCTTTGGATGCTAGAACTCCGTTCGGATCACTAACGTCATAGGCCGCCATCTCGTTGAGAAGCTGTTCCCTGTAGCCGCTTGGCTGAGGATTTCCACCAGTCTGTCTTAGACCGGTAACCAAGCCAACTCCACGAACCATCGTGTTGGTCATTCCTGTTGGAATCGTCAGTTCGCCAACGAGAGTTAGTCCGTCGGACTCCAGGTCCTCGAAACTTCGCTCGGGAGTCTGTCCTCGAAACGTCGAGAATGGATTGCCAACACATCCCACTGCGATGGTTACAAAGACACAAATGCCGAGTTGAAGGCCAGAGCATAATCCAACTCGCTTGTTCCCACTCAACATTTTCCCGCTCCTGCGCGAACCAGGCATCGCCAATTCCGTACTTGATGCTGCCAACTGAGCGCAAACGATGCGCTACAGAATTCAAGGTGGCGAGACCCTAAGGATCGGGAGCTTTGGAGTCAATCCCAATTGGGTATCGTGTCCGGATCGACTGGCGAAGTGGAGAGGCAGGGTAAGATGCGGAAATGGCGGCTCCCTCGCAGAACGATATACACTCGCGACTCGTATTGACGCATCCAGAGCCGACTTGCTAACGACTCTTTGTTTGAGGGTTTTTTGAAGAGGACTTGATCAATGATCGTCGATCGACATTCTTTGCTCCCATGCGGTTTTTCTTTCGGATCGTCGAGCGATCTATGTTTTCGTTTCCTCTGTACGGCGATTATTGTGATCGTGTTGGCGCTGTTTCCGGAAGGACTTCGAGCTGGCGATGTCCATTTTCACTTCCACGAGGAAAAGGACGAAGACGAGGAGTGGGATGAATTCAAGTCAGACTTGACTCTGTTTGGGCTGCTGGCAGCGGCTGTCGGCTTTACAAGTCCCTTTTGGGGGCCTCCGGCTGTGATCCATGACGATGGGGCGACAGGGTATTTTCAAAAATACCCGTACGAAGATGGCGGCGGGTTCATGCGATTGGAAGGGGATCCTACTTTTGAGCCATGGACGTACTCACTCCGTTTGAGCACTGAATACGGCTATGATTTCGACAGTGTGGCTCGTATTGGCGCCAACTTGCATTTGGAGACGACGTCCCGTTGGGGCGTCGATAGCGAGATCCATTGGTTCGATGAGCATGATCATCGCGGGATGCCGATCGATGATTTCTTGGTCGGGGACGTCAACGTGATCTTCCGATTTGGCCAGAGCCATCACGCTCAGTGGTGGACTGGCATCGGGATGAACTGGCTCGATGATCCCATGTCGACTGACGTCGGTTTTAACTTCACGTATGGAGCGGACATCTTCGTAGGAAAACCGTGGGTCCTGTCAGGCGTGCTCGACTATGGGAGCCTGTCGAGCGACGATCTTTTTCACGGGAGGCTCAGCATTGGCGCCAACTGGCGGTTCGCCGAGTCGTTCGTCGGTTATGACTTCCTCAACACGGGTGCTCGCGAGCACGACACCGTAATGATCGGACTCCGCACGTGGTGGTAGGTCGACGACCGATCCATTAGCCGTAGTCTAGTCATTCAGCGGTGGCGTTTCGCTGCCGTCGATCCCAGAAGTCCATCGCTCGCTCGATGTGGTGCATGACCTCGGCCTGGTGCTGTTCGTTGTCGAGATTGATCATTTTGGCTCGCTCGTCGACCCATTCTTGGAAGAAACGAACGGCTTTACGGCTGATGCGTGGCTGCTGCCCGATCTCAACGTAGAAAGGGCCAGTGGAAGCAAAGCGGAACGTCTTGGATTCGTTTGTAACAGCGCGAACGATCACCCACCCACTCTCCTGAAACTCGACTTCAGGCAACTTGCCGTTGTTTCTTGCCACGTCGCTCAGGCGTATTTCGTGCTCCACCCTGCCATTTTTGATGATCTCAAGATATTCGATCTTCTCTCGCGTCGCGAGGTTGAGGGCAATCTGAAGTGAGAGTGACTTGTTGCTAGAAAATACATGCCCTGGGAGCTTGCCTTCAATGGATGCCCGCAACAAGGGACCATTCGTGACAAACACCCGGCCCGCCTTTAGGCTCTGCCACCATTTGTCGTAGGTGAAGTCGCCATCGACATGCGCGTAGACCCGGTTGTATCCGACCGGGTTGGGAAGCACACCAGATGCGCTGCCGGCTGAAGGCGGAATCCGCAAGCCGGCCTCCAGTACCTGATAGTAAATGTGCTGTGTCCAACGACCGTTTCCTTGGGGCGCAGGGTAGCCGGATTTCGGACGAGGCTTGCCCCAAGCTTCATCGCTCAGCGTGCCGTCGCGCCACATGTGATTGTGTGCGATTCCAATGGAATCGACTTTGCCAGTGGCAAGCCAAATCGGCATGTCCCACCAAAATGGTTTTTCAATATCGATGTGGACGTCCTCTTCGGCGGCCGCTTGCATTAGGTACACCACCGATGAGGGATATTCACGTTGCGATCCACTGATGGCCAATGGTTGCTTTAGATTGAAGTACATCAAGGCACCGCCGCCACGTTCGTCTTCACCACCCATCGTTTGATAGTAACGGTCGCCATCAAAATTTCGCACCACTTGCTTGGGTAGGTCTTGTCCCTGCCATAGATTCCGTTCGTTCCACCAGGTAATGACTGGGCCCACATGCAAATCTTCGGCCCGCATCAATAATTCAATATCCTTCAAGGGGCGGTGGATATGCAGTTCACCTGACCACCATCCCTCTTTCTTGAGCTCTGCAATTCGGACCATGTCGACCTGTTTAGAATCCGTTGCACCGGATTTCAGCTCAAACGAACCGTAACGAACGCGATACTCGGGGCCTCGTTCCATCACGAACGTATAGTTCCCTGGAGACAATTCAAACGTGACGATGCCCGGCACGACGAAATGGTCTTTCCACGACACCATACCCTTCGGCACAATGGCGCGACCGCGTTTGTTCTTGAGGTGCATTCGTACGGGAATTGCTTCACCCGTCGTCTGATCGACGACACGCAGCCGTAGCTGGCCCGTACGTGCCGTGACAGGGTTAGGCAGAGCCGCCATAAGCAACAACGTGAAGGCGAACAACCCACGTGGTATGAAAGTGCACATGGCGATGATGAACTCCAGATGAATGTTCGAGACCTGGGATGATGCCGTGCGTCGTCAAGCAAAGACAATATACAACCGGTCTACAGCCTCCGCCGGGCCTCTCTATACGTAGCTCTGCGCAACGGCGCGGTCAAGTTGGTTGTTTAGGCCGCAAATTCTTCAAATTTGTGGCATCACAGCAAAACTCTGGGTAAATCGCTGGGACATTCCTCTCGACGGCAAATGCCGTGATCACGGTGAGAGGGGATGCCGAATGATCGAGGCGTGCCCTACTTACCCAGAAATCTGCGAAAGTTCGGACATCGAGGTGCGTGACAGATGGCGAGGCTACCTGCAGTATTCCGCCTCTGGGAATCGGAAATATGGCTTAGGAGTGAGGCGAGATATTTTTCCAACACTCTTTTGCTAATGAACGTAACTTGAAGCAACCGATGGACAGCACCTAGAATAGGGTGCACGTAATTCGGTTGACCCCACTGTGAGATCCATGGAAGACTACTACAAAATCTTGGAAATTCCTCGCTCCTCCTCTGGGGATGAAATCCAGCGCGCCTACCGGAAACTGGCTGCAAAGTACCATCCGGACATGAATCCTGATGACCGGTTGGCGAAGGAGAAATTCCAGAAGGTCCAGCAAGCGTACGAAGTGCTCAGCGCACCAGAGAAGCGGAATCTATACGATCAATACGGTCACGAGTTTGAGGCGTATGCTCGAGCGGCCGAGTCCGCCGGTCCTCATCGGGGCGGCGGGCGTAGTGCTGAATTTCATGATCTCGATCTGGAAGAGTTGTTCTCGTCGATGGGTGGTTCGGGGATTGATGACCTGTTTCGCGGCACTGCAGGGCGTCGGTCTAGAAGCCGGGGACGGCAAGGTGGCCGTTCAACGTCAAACGACCGGCAACTCGCCCCAATCACGATCTCATTTGAGACCGCCATCAAAGGAGGCGAAACGCAAGTTGCGGTCAGCCAAGCGAATGGCAGTCAAGAGACTTTGACGGTCAAGATTCCGGCGGGCATTGAGGACGGGAAGAAGATTCGCTTGCGAGGCAAGGGGAGGCGAGGCGAAAACGGTCGCGTTGATTTGTTGATTCCCGTAAAGGTCGCACCGCACCCATGTTATCGGCGACGAGGGATTCACCTGGAAGTGGATGTGCCGCTAACCATGTTCGAGGCGACGTTGGGTACGAAAATCGACCTTCCTACCCCACGTGGAACCATCACACTGACCGTGCCTGCGGGAAAATCGAGCGGCGAGAAACTTCGCGTGAAAGGATACGGAGTTGAAACCGATCAAGGTAGTGGCGACTTGTTCGCCGTTTTTCGCGTCGTTGTGCCGTCCGACTTGGACGAGGAGGGGCGTCGGTTGTTGAACGCGTTCGCCAAACATACATCCAGCCCGGATCCGCGTCGTGACTTGCGATGGTAGACCCCACCAGCCACCGTTTCGGTCGCGAGAAACGAATTCGAAAAAGGGCCGAATTTGATCGAGTGTACCAGTCGAATGTTTACGTTGCCGATGAGGTCCTGGTGGTTCGCGGCTGTCGTGGCGAAACGACTCGGTTGGGACTTTCAGTTTCTCGCAAGGTTGGCAATGCCGTAGAACGAAATCGCTGGAAACGTCGGATTCGAGAAGTTTTCCGCTTGGCCTATGATCGGCTTCCACAGGGACTAGACCTGGTTGTCCGCCCGCGCAAGGGCGCCACGTGCGACTTCGACCTCATTGCAAGTTCGTTACCGCTACTTGCGCAACGGATCGCTCGACATTTGGAGCGAACTGATGGCTAGCCGTTGGCAATTGCTGCAGCTGGTCATGCGTTTTCCTGCGCAGCTCGTGATCTTTGGTGTGCGCTGCTATCAATGGGTTGTCAGTCCTTGGTTAGGAAATAATTGCCGTTTCCATCCCTCGTGCAGCCAGTATTTTGTGCTCGCCGTGCAGAAGTATGGAGCACTACGCGGCTCCTGTAAGGGGATGATACGGATATGCCGTTGCCACCCCTGGAATCCGGGCGGCGAGGATTGGCCATAACTCTCGTTTGCATGTCTACCAAGACGGTGCACCACTAAGGTACATCTCTTTCCCAACTCGCCCACTGTCCATGATTTTCGTCGACGGCGATGCGAATTCTGGTGAGTGGAATGTCGCCGAGAATGGCCAGTAGTCGTTGGCCGATGTACTGAGCCAATCGCTCGGCCGTCGTATTTGAAACGGGAAGCAGCAGACAGTCTTCGGCGGGAAACACCCAACGCTTTTCACCTTGAAAATCAACATGAACTTCAGTCCCTTCGGTGCGCACCGCGAGTGCGGCATGCGTGGTGGGTAGAAGCATGTGATGATCCAGATCCGACACAATGGACTTGAGTCCGTCGCGGAGAGCAATGAAATCCACGACGTACTCGTTTTCGTCCAGCGGTCCGGTGATCTCGGCGACCAACCCGTAATTGTGACCGTGCAGTCGTTCGCACACATTCCCAGCAAAGGTGATGAAATGTGCCGCACTAAACGTGAGCTCATCTTTCTCAAGACGAACGGTATACGTGTCCATGGCATCTACTCGTTGTTCGGCTGATTATGTCGGGCGATCGCATTTACAAGATTGGAGGCTGGAGTCGACCATCTCGTAGTAAGACAAAAACCGCAGCACAGATGAGATCTGCTGTTGAACCGGGATTTCGCCGGTTCCCATCGCCGCGAAGCCAGAAATCCAGGTCACCGACCGCATTCCAGTAGGCCTCGTCGCCGAGTTTCTTCGCTTCGTGGGCTTTTTGCGCTCGTTGTTTGGCCTGATCGGCCACAGTCTGTCCGCACTTTCTCAGAATAAGGGTATCAACCCAAGTCGCCATCGACCGCACATGGGCACGGACGATTCGCGACGATGCTTCAGCATCTTCCATTTCCGCCAACCAGTCGGCGATTGTGAACACATCTTGGAAACCAGTCGTAAACTGGCGGGCGATCGCATCACGATCAGCCGCTTCACGCATTGCCGACAACAGACACGACGGCATTTCCTCCTGGTTCACATCCCATCGCGAAGCGTTGCCCAATCCGCCAGGAGCAGCGATTCGAATTGCCTGGTAGACCCGATTTGCATCGTGTGCGGTTAACTCTTTGAGTACGTTGCTGAGGCCGTTTCGCAAATCATCGGGATTCGACACGGCTGCAAGCGGGGCAAGTAGCAATGCGATGCCAAGATTTGTATTCTGGCCGACGTAGTGTTGGGTTCGCGCAACGGCTCGGTAGACAGCCTCACCAATTCCGGCCGACGATGATGCGATCACATCGCCAATTACAACCGCGCTGATTGCAAAATCGCCAAAAGTTGTATCTTCGAAGTCGGCGCCGCGATGGACATTTCCTGGCTTGGGTGCTGTGATTTCCGCAAGGCATGCGATCGTGACGAGTTCCCGCAATGAGAGCGGCGATGTCGCTTGACTCGTCATCTTGCTGAAATTCCTCAGGAGTACAAAAACTGGGAGCTAATTCGTGGCGGATGGCAAGAACGATTGAAGCACTTCAATGATTTCGTCGGCCGCCTCTTCAACGATGTAATGACCGGCGTTCGCAATGGGGTGCGTTTGGGCATGCGGCAGCAATTGCTGCATACGCTCGAGACAGGTTGTGTTGAAGCACCAGTCTTTCATGCCCCATATCAGAATGCACGGTTGGTCCAATGAAGCTAGCCCACGCTCGAGCGTTGCCAGCGTATCCCAGGTGGGATCTGAGCGACGGGGGATGTCTTTGACGAACCGATCGATCGCGATTCGGTTCGCCCAGGAGTCATAGGGTGCGAGCAAGCCCTGCCGCACATCGGCAGGCAAGCTGCGGCGATCTTCGACCGCCATCCACAGCGCTGACCGGGCAAAGAGATTCAAGCCTCGCATTGCGAGGGTACCCAGAAAAGGAAGTCGGCAAGCGGCGATTCTCTTGGGGATAAATGGTGGTGGGAAAGCCGAGGTATTGAAGAGCACCAATTGGGAAAACCGCTCTGGACAGCGTAAGACAGCCCCAAGTCCAATGGCACCGCCCCAATCGTGAGCCAGCAAAGTGACGTTTTGCAGGTCCTTGGCTTCGACAAAGGTGGCCAAGTCGTCAATTCGGTCTTCCAGCTGGTAACCGTATTGAGCCGGTTTGTCGCTGAGACCGCAACCGACATGATCAATCGCGATCGGACGGTATTGTCCGCGAAATTCGGAAATTAGACGGCGATAATAGAACGACCATGTGGGGTTCCCGTGCACCATTAAAAGGGGGCGCCCTTGTCCCTCGTCGACGTAGTGCATTCGCGCATCGTTCACCGCAAAGTACTCCGACTTAAACGGATACAGGCTACGCCAAGAGGACATTTTCTGGTCTCTGGGGCACGAAACGAAGGCACGGCGAGTATAGCGGGCACGGCTAGTCGGCGAGAACCCCCCAAATCGCCTCATGGTTACATCCGTCATGGTCGATACAAATCGAAGGACCACGCCACGGTGGCGGCACGACTTATTAAGGGACAGGGACCCATGAACATCCGCAAGGCTGCCGTCTTGTTGACTGCGCTTCCAAAAGAGACAGCCGCGTCCGTACTGCACCGCTTGAATCCATCGCAAGTGGAGCAGGTTGGCATCGAAATGGCCCAGCTGGGGACGGTTTCCGGTTCCGAGCAAGAACAAGTCATTCTCGAGTTTACAGACGAGAATCCGAACAATCTGGCCACAACGGCCGGTCTTGACCTGGCACAGCAACTCGTCAAAGAGGCCCATGGTGACGACGCGGTTGGGACCCTCGACAATCTCCGTCAGTCGATTGCAGCTGTTCCGTTTGGTTTCTTGCGCAATGTCGATCCGACATTGGTCCTCAATTTCTTAATGGACGAACACCCGCAGACGATCGCCTTGATTCTCTCCCATCTACCGCCTGGGATCGGATCGGAGATTCTGACGGGGTTGCCGGCCGATGCCCAAATAGCCGTTGTCCAACGAGTTGCCAAAATGGGCCAAACGGACCCCGAGGTGATTGCTCAGGTCGAGGCAGGACTTGAGTCGCGAATGAAGAGCCTAATGAGTCAGTCGTTCGAGAACGCTGGTGGGACACCCGCAGTGGCCGAGATATTGAATGTGACCGACCGCAGCACTGAGAGGTCCATTCTCGACTCGCTGTCGGAAGATGAGCCAGTCCTCGTCGAGGAAATTCGTCGCTTGATGTTCGTCTTCGAGGACGTTGCAAAGCTGACGGACAAGGACATTCAAACGTTATTATGAAACGTGGAAACGCCGCAGTGGGCGATGTCACTTAAGGGCGCCAGTTCGAAACTCAAAGAGAAGGTCCTTGGAAATATGTCCAAACGGGCCTCGTAAATGCTGGTTGAAGAAATGGAGTTCCTGGGGTCCGTTCGCTTAGCCGATGTCGAAGGTGTCCAGCAGCAAATAGTAGATGCGGTCCGCACATTGGAGGAGTCGGGAGACATTCAGACCGGGCACCAGGCCGGCGACGACGGTGGGGACGAATTTGTGACATAGCCTCTTCACTGAGGCATGTGCCGTGTGCAGGCAATGGCCAGGAGGTGTTTTCAATTTCGTTCGCGGGCAGCCGGCGGATGCAATTCAGTTTTCACAATGAGTCTCTGGCCGAACTGTTTTTGAGCTTCTTGTCCCCTCCACAGTTCGGTGTCTCGCTGCTACCATTCGTGGCTATGGCCACTCCAATGATGCAGCAATACGAAGAGGCGAAAAAAGCGTGTGGCGATGCGTTGCTGCTGTTCCGCATGGGCGACTTCTATGAGTTCTTTCACGAAGACGCGAAGACGGCATCGTCCATTCTTGGCTTGACCTTGACCAGTCGCGACAAGGGTGAAAATCCGATACCGATGGCCGGCTTTCCGCACCATCAATTGGACGGATACCTTGGAAAGCTGATCTGCAGTGGTTTTCGCGCGGCGGTATGCGAACAGGTCGAGGATCCCAAGGAGGCGAAGGGACTGGTAAAACGCGAGGTCGTCCGCGTTGTGTCACCCGGGACGATCACCGATGACAGTTTATTAGATCCGCGGGAAAGCAATTTTCTCGCCGCGATCTGCTGGCCACCGCAACGCGGGGCGGAGACCGAACGAGATGGAGGAAGGGTTGGTCTGTCCTGGTGTGACATGTCAACCGGTCGGTTTCAGGCAGGCGTGTTCGGGGACCGAGAGTTGGCCGATCAATTGGCTCGACTCCTGCCAGCCGAATGTCTGATTTCCGACGATGTGTCGCCCGACGATACGGCGTGGCAACAGAGTGCTCCAGATGCGATGCAGACGACGCGGCCAGCATGGACGTTTTCGCGGGAAGGTGCTGAGGCGTCATTAGCTAAACACTTTGATACGAAGAGTCTCGAGGGCTTTGGATTCGAGGAAGACGACCGACTAGCGATTCGTGCAGCGGGTGCAATCCTCGATTATCTCCAGGAGACTCAGCGTGTATCTTTAGATCATATTGACCGGCTCATTCCTCATCACGCTGGTGACTCCTTGGAGATTGACGTTGCGACTAGACGCAGCCTCGAATTGAATCGAACGATGCGTGATGGAAGCCGCAAGGGGTCGTTGTTGAGTGTTATTGACCGCGCTGCAACGCCAATGGGGTCTCGGCTCCTGGCTGATTGGTTAGCCAATCCTCTCACGGACACGAAGGCCATCGATCTTCGATTGGATGCCGTCTCGGAATTGCTTCAAGCGGAAACAGAACGCGAGCGACTGCATATCGCGTTGAAAGGAATCTACGATCTCGAGCGTCTACTGGCTCGGGTCACGACAGGCCGTGCCTCACCTCGTGATCTTCGTTGCGTCTCTATATCGCTGCTGAAATTGCCCGAAACTAAGATGCTGCTGGAATCGTACGAAAGCGAATTGTTGCGAGAACTCGACGATCGCCTCGACTTGTGTCCGGAGCTCTGCCAACGCTTGGACGATGCACTCGAGGCAGACTGCCCGCTTACGGCACGAGAGGGCGGCTTCATCCGTTTCGGGTTTGACATCGAGCTTGATCGACTCAGAGAACTTTCCGCTGGCGGCAAACAGTGGATTGCCGAGTATCAGGCGGCTGAAGCGAAGCGAACCGGGATCACCAGCCTCAAGGTTGGCTTCAACAAGGTGTTTGGATACTACCTCGAGGTGACCAATGCTCACCGAGACAAGGTCCCCATAGAATACTCGCGCAAACAGACACTCAAGAACGCCGAGCGGTACATCACACCAGAACTAAAAGAGTACGAAGAAAAAGTTCTCTCCGCCGACGATCGCGCAAAAGAGTTGGAGTATGAGATTTTCATTGACTTGCGCGACCAAGTGATGCGGGCGTCACGACGTTTGCAGGAAACTGCAAAAAGTCTCGCTCGTCTGGACGTTCTTGCCGGATTGGCATTGCTAGCACGACAGCGGGCATATTGTCGTCCGACATTCTCCGATGACGCGAAGCTGCGAATCATCGACGGACGACACCCGGTCCTTGACCAGACCGAGCCAGAGGGCACGTTCGTTCCCAATGACGCATTGATGTTGGATTTTGATGGTGCGGTGCAATTGATCACCGGTCCCAACATGGCGGGAAAGAGTACGTACATACGCCAGGTCGCACTGCTGACGATCATGGCGCAGATGGGGAGCTTCGTTCCGGCAAAGGAAATGAATGTGGGGGTAGTCGATCGCGTTTTTGCTCGTGTTGGCGCCAGTGACGAATTGTCGCGAGGTCAAAGTACGTTCATGGTTGAGATGATAGAAACTGCTCGAATCCTCAACACGGCGACTTCCAAAAGCCTCGTCATTCTGGATGAGATCGGACGTGGGACCAGTACGTACGACGGCGTTTCTCTCGCTTGGGCGATTGTCGAGTTCTTACATGACGAGGTAGGTTGCCGCACGTTATTTGCCACGCATTATCACGAGTTGACCGCCTTGGCGCAGTCGATGCAACGAGTCAGTAATCTAAACGTGTCGGTCAAGGAATGGGACAATCACGTGGTGTTTCTCCACAAGATCGTGGCCGGGGCAACAGACAAGAGTTACGGCATTCACGTCGCGAGACTCGCCGGTGTACCTCGTCAAGTAAACGAACGAGCGAAAGAGGTTTTGGCTCAGCTGGAAGACGATCATATTGACGATTCAGGGAAGTCGAGAATCGTAAGCAAGCGACATGCTCGAAAGGGCGATTTGCAACTCTCTCTCTTCTCCAACGTGGAGCACCCCGTTGTCTCCGAGTTGCGTAATCTGGATCTCAACTCGTTGACTCCCATTGAGGCGTTACTCGAGTTGGAAAAACTGCGTGCCCAGGCGTTAAAAGAGACGTAGACGAGAAAATCAAATGGCGCCTCGTCGTCCGTGTAACGACGTAAACCGTTGACTGCGGGACTCCGAGAGCTTAACCTCCATATCTCGACACGCCGGCATATCTCGACACGCCGGCCACGTCCTGCCGGCTGCAAACCCTCATCACGAGATCACATCATCATGACTAACCAAGTTGCGCCAAAAAGAGGTGCAATGATCCGTTACTTTCTGGGGCAATTGTTTGGACTGCATGCCATCATGTCCGTAATGGTGGCCGGGCCGTTTGTTGGGGAATTGGTTGGCCAAGCAGCACCGGCGACAAACGACAACGAAGTTGACCTTCACTTCACCGATGATGGTGCAATGACGCCAAAGGTGATCCGGGCTGGTGGACGAGCCGGCATTGCTGCTTACCCAGATGGACGATGGGCCATCACCGCGGTCATCGTGGGAAATCCATCGAACAAGCCAATCGAGGTCGAAGCGACCGCCTACTTCCGTGCCGCTCCGCAACAGCAGTACTCACGCCGGCTATGGATTCCGCCCCGCGCCGTTCGTCGTACCGGAATACCAATGCTCGTACCTCGTCTGACTGACGGCAGCCATCGGAGAGAAACGGTGGTCATTGTTCGCGACCTGGCGACCGGGGAAGTTGTGCGAAACTCGCTCGGACGAAGGGAGAACACACTTCCACTTTCGAAGCCAATTGACCCGTTCATATCGACAGTCCTGCTGGATTCGTTACTGCCACCGGGACCCAGCAAACTGCTCACCGATGGCGACGTGATGCAAGCGATGCGATTTGCATTGCGCAAGAAAGTCCAGCTCACCCACGTGCCAACGATCGACTTTCCACAATCCTATTTGGAATTTGAGGCACTCAATCAAATTGCTATCTCTAATGACGCGATTCAACGTGACGCCGCTGCGGCGGCTGGTTTGCGGGAGTGGATCAGGCTCGGTGGAGAGGCTTGGCTCATGTTGGATCTGATCGAAGAGGCGACGGCGGCTGCCATATGGAATGGCAACTTACCTTTCGAGACGATCGACAATGTGACGCTGACGGATTTTGAGCTATCCAAGTACGACGTCCTCGGGAATCGTTCAAGCCGACACATCGACGTAGAGGAACCGATTGATTTCGTTCGTGTGATCGTGGATCCGGGCGTTGAAGTGACTCATTTTATCGACGACTGGCCTGCCTCTTTTGTCGTTCCGTTCGGTGAAGGACGCATACTTGTTACCACTTTAGGGGCTGCAGCCTGGGTGATGCCTCCGCTGGATTACAAGCGCCCGAATCAGGGTCGTCGCCAAACCGGGCCGGTCGTAGATCCGCCATACTTTCCCCATGATGAGTTGGTCAGTTTAGGGGCGGAATTGAACGTGCTTCGGTCGAAGCCGGCGGTTACCTCAATCGACTTTCAGTCCTACCTCCAGGAGCGGATTGGCTACGAGGTGGTGCCATGGCAGTCGGTTGCTATCGTGTTGTCGGCATTTGTGCTGTCCCTCTTGGCCGTGGGATTGGTTCTCTACCGCTTCGAGCGAATGGGCTACATGTTGGGCATCGCCCCAGCCGCGGTGGCAATCACGACCGCGGCGTTGCTTGCATTGGGTGAAAGCTCTGACAGAGAGGTGCCGGAAACCGTCGGGGCGATTCAATGGATCAAGGTATTTCCTGGTAGCCGAGAAGCAGTGATCGACGGTGAATTGGCGTTTTTCAATCCCAGCCGTTCCAAGTTTAAGGTGGGTGCCGACGGTGGCATGTTCAGATTGGACATGAGTGGTCAAGCGGGTGTCAAAAGGACGATGCGATGGAGTAGTAATGCGCGTTGGGAATGGGACGACTTGACGATTCCCAAGGGACTTCGTTTCGCCACTTGGCGGCGACCAATTCACTATGATAAACCGCCCGTTGCTCATGCTGAATTTGGTGATTTCTCCTTCGCTGGACAACTACGCCATTCACCATGGGAAACCTTGGAGGACGCGATCTTGCTGTTTCCTAATCGCCGTCCAGTCGCAGTGAACTTTGAAGACGATGGCTCGTTTACAATTGATGCGGAGGTTTCGCTTGGTAGGGAACAATTTGTCCAGGGCACGTTGTTGTCGGACGAACAAGGGCGCCGCCAGCGACTTTTGAAGGAGATGCATGCGCGGCGTCTGGAGAGTGGCTTCCCCAGTCGCCCGATGCTCCTTGCATGGAGTGACGTTGCGCCCGAAGGGATCATTGCCAATGAGGATGCGCGGCACTTCCACACTTCACTCATTTCGTTGCCCATCGAATTTCATCGTCCCGAGCCTGGCACTTCGGTCGAACTTGGCCCATCGTTTCTGCGATTGGCCGTCGTCCATTCGCCATTTGGCGATGGAGTGTCCCCCGTATACCGCGCGGCAAGTGATGAGTGGGTTGATTTGACCGTACCAGCGAATGCTTGGCTACGTTTTCAAATGCCGCCGGAGTTGCTCCCATTTACGGTTGAATCGGCAACAGTCAATGTGGAGTTGAACGTGCCATCACGTACCGTGAACTTCCGCTCTGTTCACGAAGGAACGGCTGTCGAGTTGCGGGAAGAGTCGAGCCCTAGTGGTTCGTACTCCTTTGATTTGCAACCGGGAACTGACTTCGAGGTCGATGAGCAAGGCGGGATTCTGTTCAATATTCAAATATCCCCTGCAGATACGGACGACGATCGAAAGCCACAGTGGAAAATCAACGATGCGCGTATGTCGGTTGTCGGGCGAATCCCCGAGGATGTCGAGCCGTCAACGAATTAAATGACCGGCCGTCGACCTACATCTCGTGAAACAGAAATACATAACGCGAAACTCCTTTCCAGAGACTCAACTATGAATGCCGAAGTGATCGTCCAAACGAATGAACTCACCAAGAGGTTTGGTGAGCTGACCGCCGTCGATCATGTGAGCATTTCGCTCAAGAAAGGGGAGATTCTCGGCTTCATCGGACCCAATGGAGCGGGAAAAACCACGGTCATAAAAATCTTGGTCGGACTTTCCATGCCGACATCTGGGACGGCTTCCGTTTGTGGCCACGACTGTGTCTCTGAATCGGCCAAGATCAAACGGCTGGTCGGCTACATGCCCGACCGATTTGGTTCCTACGAGAATATGCGAGTCTCCGAGTATCTCGACTTTTTTGCTGCGGCGTTTCGAGTGCCGTGGCGAAAACGAAGAAAGCGTATCGACGAAGTCCTGGAGACGACGAATGCAGAATACATGCGTGACCGGTACGTTGAGACATTGAGTCATGGTATGCAACAGCGAATTGGCATCGCTCGGACGCTACTTCACGATCCGGCCGTCCTGATTCTCGATGAGCCGGCCAACGGCCTCGATCCTCAGGCTCGCGTCGAAATGCGGAATCTGCTTCTTCACCTGGCAGATCAAGGCAAAACACTGATTGTCACCAGCCATATTCTGCCCGAGCTGTCACGGATATGTAATCAAGTGGCGATCATCACCAACGGTAAACTGCGAGCGTTTGGGCCATTATCCGAGATCATGAATGAAGTCCGCCAGTTGCGACAGGTCGAGGTGCAACTGGGACGGAGCGACCAAATCGAACAGACAATCTCCATGATTCAGGAGTCTCTTCCTAACTCCGAGGGAATTGTCGGATCCGAAGCGGAACAGATGGTGCGTTTTCAGTCGTCCGCCGATGATGATCAGCTCGGCGATTTGCTCACACATCTGATTGCCAACGGAGTGAGGGTCAACCAGTTTCGTGAATTGCAGGCCGACCTGGAAGACGCGTTTCTTTCCGTCACACAACAGTCGGAAACGGTGGACGCGACATCATGAATCCCATAATTAGACGAGAGCTGGTCGGATTCTTGCGGACGCCAAGAGCGTTGGCAATCCTGGTTGGAGTTGCGGGAGCTTTCGCCTTGCTGGTGCTCGTTCGCTGGCCCAGTGAACCGATCGTGGCCATGAACGGTTCCGAATCGGAGAATATTTTTCGGCTGTTTGGCTACGGCTTATTGGCGACCGTCCTATTGTTAGTCCCGATTCTCCCGGCCACGTCAATTGTGCGTGAGAGAGTAGCCGGAACACTGACATTACTCGTCAATTCACCAATGTCCACTTGGTCGATTTATACGGGAAAGTTGGCTGGGTCGTTTGGTTTTTCACTCTTGTTGTTGGCCATGAGTTTGCCCGCGGC
>DUDC01000022.1 GCA_012959465.1 Planctomycetaceae bacterium | reverse complement strand
CGACAGCAACCGTTAATCGCGGGTGAGCACTTCCTTCCGGTACTCGGGCGCCGGCTTTAACTTGAATCAGGAATTCACCGTCGCGGGGAAATTCGTCCATCTTCGCCAGAAACAAGCCGCCCGGTCCCATGCGGTTGCCGACCGGAATCTTCTTACTACGACCGACCACACTTTCTTTAGCATGATGCGTATAGACGAACGGTTGCTCTCCCGTGACGATCGCTTTTCTCAGTCCCATCCTGGCCGCTTTGAGATAATATTCGAGTTGCAGCGGCGACATTCCCAACGTCGCGCCGTTGTTGCGGAACCCGTCGGCCGAGGACGGCTCCGGTGGTAGGTCGGCCGCGTAATCGAGATCAACGCCCAGTAGGTCACGCATGGTGTTGGCGAACTCGTACCGTGTCAGCCGCCGCAACACGACATGCCCACCCGTATTCCGCTTGACGGCCGCGGCTCGCTTGAGTTCCGTTGTCACCCAATTCACAATCATCTGCCGCTGCAACTCCGTCGGTTGCAACTCTTTCGCAGGCGGCATCTCGCCGAGATTTAGTTTGTTCAGTACATCATGCCAGCTCTCGGCATCGGGGCCTTTGACGAGGTCGATGTTCAGCTCGCGCAACTTCAGATCGGCCGACGCCTTTTTGTTGTCGTGACAACGATAGCAAAACTCCGCCAATATCGGCTGCACATTGCGTTTGAAATCGTACTCAGAACCAGACTCCGCAGCGGAGACCTTCATGCTTAGGAGGGCAAGAACACAGGGTACGACAATTTTTCCACCGATTCGAAGCACAAAAACACCGGTCTTGGATAAAATCAGGAGGACGGGTTCATTGGGAAAAACCGCGTCGGGGGACAATTATCGTATCATGGATTGGTCTCAAACTGCAAACGGGGTTTTTGCCGCCTGTGAGCCGAGTCGTCGACAAAACCAGAATCTACAGGAGTAACATCTGGATGCCCATCCATTTGCCACCGATCAATCGGCGTGAAGTACTGGCTCGATCACTCACTGCGTCGGCTGGCTTAGCCGTGACGTCGCTATTGCCCGGCGTTGGCTTTGCTTAAGAGAGCACACCGACGCGGAACCCCGCGAACTGGTTGCTGTGGTCGAATCCGTGGGGACGGATCGATTCCGACGACTTGTTCGCTGTGGCAAAACCGCGTCGGAATGTCAAGGCAATGGTCTTTGGACACACGCATCACTGGGGTGTCGAAAGAATTGACGATATCCATTTGATCAACTTGCCCGCCTTGGGCATTCGGCCCGCCAATGTGTGGCAAAAAAGCGGTGACAATTCACCACACATCAAACTTTAGGCCGCGGGCATGTTCACGTCGACAGACATGATACCGGCGCCGTCGGCATCGGCCGACTCGCAGCGACGATAGAGTGATCGGGCCTCTTCAATCTCACGAAGCTGAAATTCTAGAATCCCGTCAAGCATTGCCTCAACGCCCAGCTCATTCTCCTCACCGGCAAGGGCTTTCGTTTCCTCGTACCTGCGTGCCAAATCGGCCTCGGTCTTCCAAGCTAGGTAAACGAGATCGAGAACCGTTGCCTTATCTTCGAGATTGGGTTCCTGCACTTTCGGGTGTGGTGGATCGATATCAAAGGCATGGAGAATATCCTCTACCCTTTGCGCATGAGGGCCGCGCTCCTCCGCCGCCGCCACACGAAAGTGCTGAGCAAGCCCCGAGTACCCCAGATGATGCAGACGTTCGGCCACACGATCGTAAAGGTGTCCCGCGTTGTGTTCGTCTTGGTGACGCTTCGTCAGCGCCTTTCGGACCTCGCTATTGAGCGTGATCGGCGATTCTCTCCTGGTCATCTTTGTCTCCTCTTCGGACAATTCGGATTACCTCGCGGTGAGAATAGGCGGGCGAGCCATATCGCCCCACTCATCGAATGGTCCATGTTAGCTCTCTCGTCTGTGCTGGCAAGCTTCCAGTGAATCAGGTCACTTAAACGAGACTGAGAATCAGTTTCCCTTCGCGGTCGATACGACCTGAGGCAACGGAAGACACGATCTCAATTGTGGCTGTCCAGTCGTTTTCGAACAGCAACTCCGTGTGATGTAACATGGGCGACCCTGATTCGGCGCTGCTCCGCCGCGGGCGACCCTGAGAACGTGCGTATTTCCATGATGCGCGAAGAACGTGGCGTGTATGTCATGAGAAACTGCGACCGTGTCTCAGTGTTTTATTTGACTCGTTTTTTCCTTTTTTGATCAGATCGACAACGGTAAACCGAGCAGGGATGTACTTAGTTCAAGTCAGTTCCAGGAAGGTAGCGGTGACAAGTCACCGCACTCCAAAGGGTGCTTCCTTCGCTGTCGCAGAGAAGTACACTTGCAAAACGTGCGTCAATTTTTCCTCCCGACCTCTCGTGATGATGTAATCGTTGCCAATGAAAAAACCGATCGACGCACCCCGGCCCCCTCTCGACCCCGATCGCGAGGAAATGCGTCGTCTCGGCTACCGCACGATCGACCGTCTGGTCGATCACCTCGCGACTCTTAGCGATCAGCGAGTCGGTCGTCGAGGAACATCTGCGGACTTTGCTGCCCTAGTCGACGAACCACTTCCTCGAGACGGTCTGGGCTACGATGGAAGTCTCGACTTTTTTTTCGAACGAGTCGTGCCGGATCTCACCAAGGTCAATCATCCCCGTTTTCACGGATATATTCCGTGTCCCAGTAGTTTCTACGGAGCGCTCGGAGAGATCTTGGCGGCCGGGACGAACCCTTTCGTCGGGAGTTGGTTAGGAGGGACGACGGTCTCTTCATTGGAGCTGACGGTCTTGCGATGGATCGCAGAGGCGATCGGCTATCCAACGGATGCGGCGGGGATTTTCACCAGCGGCGGTTCCTTGGCCAATCTCGTATCGATCGCTGCGGCGCGGTTCCGTCACGGTCGCGAGACGCTGGACAACGGTGTACTCTACTTTTCCGAGGAGGGACACAACTCGGCGGAAAAAGCGGCGGCCGTGATCGGCTATCGCGACGACTTGATCCGTAAAGTGCCCACGGACGCATCATTCCGCATGGATGTCGGCGCTCTCGAAGCGTTGATCGAGGAGGATCTAGCGCGGAATCGACGACCATTCTTCGTCTGTGCAAACGCAGGTACGACGAACACCGGATCAATCGACCCCTTGCTGCAGCTCGCCGACCTTTGCACACAACACAAGATGTGGTTTCACATCGATGGGGCCTACGGTGGTTTTGCGGCACTGTGCGACGAGGGGAAGCGGAAACTCGCTGGGCTCGATCGAGCAGACTCTTTGACTCTTGATCCTCACAAATGGCTCTACGCACCAATGGGAACTGGCTGCGTATTGGTCCGTGACAAGGATGCGTTGGAAGGAGCCTTCGCGGCCCATGGCGCTTATTTGAAGGACATTCCCAAGGAAGAGGTCAACTTCTTCGATCGGGGTCCCGAATTGTCGCGACCGGCACGGGTCCTTTCCGTCTGGAGTCTCCTGCGGACGGTAGGCCTGGACGCTCTCATTCAACAGATCGAATACGATCTAGCCTATGCAAAGTTGGCTCACCGACTTCTTAACGAGGACCCGAGATTCGAGACAATCTGCGAGCCCGAACTATCGGTCGTCGCATTTCGACTAGTAGTGAACGAGGGCGAAACCGAAGAGCAACGGGCCGGTCGAGACACGGCATTGATGGAACGGTCCTTCGCGTCGGGTGAAATCATGGTCTCGAGCACGTGGATCGATGGACAAAGCAGCCTGCGTCTGGTGGTGATGAATCACCGGACGACCGAAGACGAAATACGAAGAACGATTCGAGTTCTGGGTGAGTTTGCCTAATAAAAAATGTGTGGCACTCGGATTTGAGCCGAAGGCGCTAGCCTCGGGTTCTGGCAAGATCACGCGATGCTAACGACAAGAACCGGACGCTAGCTAGCGCGTGCCGGCTGATTTTTTCTTGCGCTCGTTGCGTTTCGGATTACCCGTAATCGGATCGGCCATCTGCTCCTTCCACGCAGCAAAAGCGTTCCGGAGCGTTGTCACGATTTTCGCTTGGTCGTCCACCAGGTTTCGCTGCTCAGACGGATCGTCCGTCAGATTGAATAGTTCCGTCTCACCTTTTACCGATCGCAGTTTCCAGTCGCCACGACGAACAGCCCATTCATCACCGTCCTTACACCAGAACAGCGTGTCGTGATGCGTCTGAGAATCACCCGTCAGCAGCGGCAGCAGGCTCTTGCCGTCGAAGTTATTCTTTGCTGATTGTTTGCCGATCGCATCGACTGCTGTCGGCAGAATGTCAAGCGAGATGATGGGTGTGTCGACCGTGCGGCCGCCCGAGAACTTGGCTGGCCAACTGACAAGAAACGGTGTGCGGATTCCGCCTTCGGCAAGGCTGCCTTTGAAGCCGCGCAACGGTGTGTTGTCGGCATGCATCGCTTTCGCGCCACCGTTGTCCGTCAAGAAGAAAAGAAGCGTGTTGTCGAACAGTTCTTCTCGCTTCAACTTTGCCACGACATCGCCGACGCCATCGTCGAGGTGCTTCAACATCGCCATCAAGACCTGGCGTTCCTTGCCGATATCTGGGAATCGCCGCTGGTAAGCTGCGATGTCGTCTTCTGGTGCCTGCGGCGGAGCGTGAACCGCGTTGTAGGCAAGATAGAGCAAGAACGGTCGAGACTTGTTTCGATCGATGAAGGCAACAGCTTCCTCCGTCAATCGACTCGTCAGATAGCCTTCGTCGTTAATCCGATCCTTGTTGCGATACATCGGATGCGAGAATTTCCCTTCAGTGTCGCTGCGGAGGTCGAAGTAGCTGTGTCCGCCGCGCCCCATGAACTTATAGCACTCGTCGAAGCCACGATTCATCGCATGCCACTTGAGTTCTGGGTAATCCTCGTCGAGACCAAGATGCCACTTTCCGATCGCAGTCGAAACGTACTCGTCCGGCAGGAACGATGGAAAGATCGGCAGCTGCGGATCAAATCCGCGACCGCCGTCACCCGCCGAGTAAACGCCGACACGTTGTTGATAACGGCCCAACATCAGACCGGCCCGAGTTGGCGAGCAAACATGCCCACTGGTGTAGCCTTGCGAGAACGCGACACTGTGCTTTGCCAACGCATCCATGTGCGGCGTCGAGACCTCTTTCGGATGCTTAGGGTTCAGGCTGATGTCGGCATAACCCTGGTCGTCCGTGAGAATGATGACAATGTTCGGTTGCGAATCGGGTGCGGCCTGTAGGGGATCTTGGCGAGACCAAGTCATAAGGAACACTATGCCAACAGTTGTCGGTAACGCCATTCTCATGGACCATTCTTGCCGTTTCATCTTGTCGCCCTTTTTCGTCTCGTCTCACGATTTCACCTTCGCCGAACATCGATTTTACATCCTTTGTGCCGTAGTGTCTTCGTGTGAGCACAACTCATATTCTCACACTAAGGCACGAAGAGACTAAGGCGCGGCATAATTTACTTTAGCCTGCGAATGGCCTCGCGGGCTCGTTCCATGACAGGAGATTCGGCCTGCATACTGCCCTTCAAGTGGTAGACGGCGGTTGCCAGCATATGGGGCCGCCACTTTGGACTCAGACGACGGTAGTCCTTATTGTTGTCTCACACGAAGGCACTAAGGAGACCTGGAGCTAGATCGACAAAGCATCCCCCGTGAAAAAATGTCACTCGACGAGCAACGCCCATTGTCCGAGTTTTTCGAGCGTGGTAGTAACGAGCTGTTGCATCGAGATCTCATCGCTCGGCAGCCCGTCGTCGGGCGAGACGCCTCTCTGGAGAGATTCGGCGATGGCGCTCTGGTCACTCTGTCCATTCAACTGCATCAGCACTTGTCGTTCCAATTTGGAGATCTGGATGCTCTCGTGCCGGCATGTCGTGATGGAGCTATCGTACCGCGCTTGTGTTCGGGCCAAGAGACTGGCCAGTGGTTTGTCGCTTGGCATCCTAGCGACACGCGGCGGATGAAGCGCAGCGTCGAGGAATCCTGTGCGGAACAATGTGTCTAATAACTGGAGCACCTTTTCTCGGCCATCGTCTTTATTTGGCCGGCACGAATCAGGTAACTTTTTTAACACTGCCTCATAAACGTCGTCGAATGACGTCGACTGGGGCCAAAACTCGGACAGACAAACCATAATGGCTTTAAGAAGTGGCGTCCCGGCCGAGACGCCGCCCTTGGGCATCTGGAACCTTGCGGCATCGGAGGACAACAGATCAACGTCAAGCGGTTCCGGCTGGCCGGTCAAGACCAAGGAAAACTGATCCAACGAAAAACTACGGAGACTTCGATCGATCACGATTTCGGACTGACACAGCAGGGACTTTCGAAAGCTCCGATTCTGAAAGAAATCCAAATACTGCCCAACCTCAATCAGCGACCGACCCGCCATGGCTCGTTGCACGGCTGGAGGGGTTCCACTGGCCAGCATCGCTGCGAAATTCACCTCTGAAAGGTACTGCAGCCCGGCTGACTCTGCATGTTGCACAAACTCGCGGAAATAGAGGGGATGATTGTGAAGTTCGAGCTGATCGTGAACCAAGTAGCCGTCTTCCGCTTTGTCAATCAGTCCGCACTGCTCCTCAAGGACGGCGTGAACGGCAGATCCCGCCGGCACGTTCTCGGTAAGAAAGTGAGCTATGCCCCTCGCTTTCTTCACCCGCTCGTTTGGATCTTCGATGCCGCGAACATGGTACAGCATCATGTCGCGCACGATGGTGCGAAAATGCCACCCGGGATAAACGTTGTACGATACCATGGCGACGCCTTGGGGCGTTAGGTTCCGTCTGCAGACGGCTAGGATTTCGTTCGCGGTTTCCGCAGGCACCCAGGAGTAGACTCCGTGGCATAGTATGTAGTCGAAATGGCCCCATGAATCATCAATGTCGTGTAGACTCCCTTCGACGAATTCGACGTTGTCGAGACTCGCTTCCGCGGCCATCGACTGGGCAGCGGCGATCTGTTTCTCGGAAAGATCAATACCGATGAAGCTGCCGTCGGGGAACTCCTGGGCCATAGGCAGGAGGTTGGTACCCGAGGCGCATCCCAATTCCAACACGCGTGCCCGGTTGATAGCACACGGCTGCATCCCAAACATCGTCGCCATGAATTCCAACACTCGGGGATGGGATTCGCAATGAGCGTACTTGGGATAGGGTATTTGATCGTACGGGTTGATTGTCATGACTCCTTTCTTGTTCGCCTGATTTTAGGTCGGACTTGAAGAAATAGTAATAGTAGATCGAGTCACCTACGTAGGAGTACAACGGATACTCGACATGAACGGTGCGGCGGGCCATGCGAATAATTTCTATTTTCGCTAGAATGTAGGTTTTCTCACACCTCTGGACACAGACCATGGATTGCATGTTGCTCGCTGGTGAAACTGCATTCGACATTGATCTGTTATATGGTATCGACAGGCTCACTAATGGCTGATGAAATCTACCTTGATTCCGTGAACCCAACTGGATTGCTCCAATGCATCATTGAAGGTGACGCCCAAAGCGTTTGGATGTACCTTCATGATCTTGAATCCAGCTCTGTCATCGCCGATCTGCAGTCTGGTTGCCCTGATTACGATTGCCGAGTTCAAGGCGTCCTACCACGGCGAAGGTGCTCCACCACTCGTGTCGGGGTACGCTAGCGAGGGATCGGTCATGCCGGGCATGACAGTCGAACGCTTACGTATAGAATGGGGATCCGCTGTTCCCTCTGTCCTGCGTCAGTGATCGCTCGCCAACTCGCTGCGCTCGGCCCGGGCGAGCGAGCGATCACCGACTCCAAAAAGCAACACTAATTTTGCCTTTTTCAAATTGAACTAAGAAAACCACTTGCCTACAGTGTGTCCTTCATAGAAGACACGAAGTATTCTTCGCACTCGATTGAAGAATAACGGGTTCACGTGTCACATTC
>DUDC01000021.1 GCA_012959465.1 Planctomycetaceae bacterium | reverse complement strand
CACTGATGATGACCGCGTCTTCATAGTTGTAGCCGTCGAACGACATGAAGCCGACCAGCACGTTGCGTCCCAGAGCCAACTCGCCGTTGAATGTGGCAGCTCCGTCGGCAATGACCTGACCTTTCTCGACCTTGTCGCCCAGGTCGACGATCGGTTTTTGGTTGCAACACGTCCGTTCGTTCAACCCGACATACTTCTTCAGTTCATAGACATCGTTGCCGATTTCGATCCGCTCTGCATCACAGTACGTGATCTTGCCAGCCCGTTTTGCTCGAACCAACATGCTCGAGTTCTGAGCGACCGTTTTTTCTAATCCAGTGGCCACGATTGGCGGTTCGGTGATCAATAGCGGCACAGCCTGTCGCTGCATATTCGAACCCATCAAGGCGCGGTTGGCATCGTCATGCTCGAGGAACGGGATCAATCCAGCCGATACGCCCACCATCTGGCAAGGAGCCACATCGATGTAGTCGACGTCTTCCGGATTGACGATCTCGAAGTCAGCCCGGTACCGAGCAATCAAGCTGGGACCAGGGAGAAGATGGCCCTTTTCGTCCATCGCCGTGTCTGCTGGCGCCACGTATGCGTCCGACTCTTGGTCCGCACGCAACCAGGACACTTCGTCGGTGACGCGACCCTTTTTTACGATGCGATAAGGCGTTGATAGGAACCCATATTCATCGACGCCGGCGTAGATCGCCAAACTGGAGATCAAGCCAATGTTGGTACCTTCCGGTGTTTCAATCGGACAGATCCGACCATAGTGGGAGATGTGGACATCGCGGACTTCGAAACCCGCTCGCTTTCGATTCAATCCGCCGGGGCCCAGTGCCGAGAGTCGTCGCTCGTGAGTCAATTGACTCAGAGGGTTCGTCTGGTCGACCACTTGCGACAGTTCACCTCGACCGAAGAAGTACTCGATCGCAGCTGAAATACTCTTCGGGTTGATCAGGCTGCGAGGCGTCATGTCCTCCTGATCCTTGAGGCTCATTCGCTCCTGAACCGTACGGCGCAGCTTTAAGAAACCCTTGCGTAGTTCGTCGCAGGCCAATTCGTCGATGGTCCGCAAGCGACGATTGCCCAAATGGTCGATGTCGTCGATCATCGCTGTACCGTCGTTGGCATGTAGCGACATCACGTACGACACCGAGGCAATCAGGTCGTCTGGCCGCAAGGTCATCTCGCTTTCGCTAACGTTCAAACCGAGTTTGCGGTTGATTCGGAAGCGTCCTACTCGGCCTAAGCGATAACGGTTAACGTCGTAGAACTTCTCTTGGAACAGCGTTCTCGCTTTCTCAAGATTCGGCGGATTTCCCGGCCGCAGCCGCTGATAGATTCGCAACAGCGCCTCGTCATGGCTGCTGGTCGCATCTTCGGCCAAGCTGTTGAAGATCAAACGCGTTTTCGGTGGATCGATCACCTCGACTTTTTTAACACCCGCCGTGCAGATGACCTCGGCGATTTCTTTGGTGATTTGATGACCCGCTTCGACAATGATCTCGCCGGCCCGATCGTGTCCCGTCGGGTAGACAACGTCGTCGACAGAAAAGTTGTTTTGCAACTTGGATAGGCTCCGACCATCCACTACTTTTTCGACACGCGAGTCGTAAAACGTGCGGATCAAGTCCGAGTCAGTACTGTACTTCGGGCTCATTGCTCGCAGCAGCGTCACTGCCGAGAAACGACCACTCTGGTCAATCCGTACACTCAAGGCGTCCTTCTTGGTGACGTTGATTTCGATCCAGCTACCACGTTCCGGAATCACCCGGCAACTGGCGAAACGGCGGTCCGTCGTGGTGTCTTGTTCTTCCACGAAATCGACGCCCGGACTGCGGTGCAGTTGGCTGACGACCACCCGCTCCGCACCGTTAATAATGAACTCACCGCCGCCCATCATGACCGGGATGTCGCCCAGGTAAACTTCCTCTCGCACCGGCTCGTCTTTGTTCAATTGGAGCCAGATTCGGAACGGTCGACCGTAGGTGAGACGCAGTTGACGACATTCAGCCGGTGTGTACCGCGGCTTGCCTAGTTCGTAGCGAATGTACTCGAGCTTCGTCTGCTTGTCATAGCTTTCGATCGGGAAGATCTCTCGCATGACACTCTCAAGGCCCTGGTCCTTGCGCTTGTCAGAAGCGACACCGTCTTGCAAGAATTCGGCATAGCTGGCCGTCTGAATTTTTGTTAAATCGGGGGGTAGTTCATGGTCTCGTCCTGAGCCGAATAGTCGTACATCCGTGGGTTCGAGACGCCGTTGAGCTCGAGTGGCCATAAGCGCAGCTGCTCCATAGTGGTTCGAGGGGGTTCACCGAGGGCATGCCAGATTCCAAGTACAGAGGAGCGGTCAGGTGCGCGCACCTTGCTCCCCAAAGGCCAATCCAACGCGACTTGCGTAGCAGCGTTGGTGACCGCAGGTTTGCAGCATCTTGGACTGTCAAGTTGGAAACTCAAACACATCCAACCCGCACCGGTAGGAGACCAAGCTCCGCTGGGTGCTGATAATCGGGACTGCTATTGTTGAGGACCGCCGTGAAATTGAATCAGGCTGCTACTTCAATTCGATGGAAGCTCCGGCTTCCTCCAATTCGGCCTTCATCTTTTCTGCTTCTTCCGTGGGGACATTTTCCTTGAGTGTGGCTGGAGCGGCTTCTACCAATTTCTTGGATTCCATCAACGAGTTGCCGGTCATTGCCTTAACTAGTTTCACTACATTCAACTTCTTATCACCGAAGCCAGTCAAGACCACATCAAATTCGGTCTGGGCGACAGGTTCGTCGGCGCCACCTCCGTCAGCGGCTGCCATCACCACGGCACCGCCAGCCGCCGGCTCGATCTTGTACTCTTCCTTGAGGTATTCGCTCAGTTCTTTGGCTTCCTTGAGCGTCAAGGCGGCGATTTTATCGCCAAGTTCTTTGGACTGTGCGGAGAATTCGATAGTAGCTGTATCTGTATCTGTATCAGACATCGTCGTTTTTCGCCCTTTCTGAGGTCGCATCGCCGATTGTTGCGATAAGTGCACAAAAGAAAAAGTTGCTTGATTGCGGATATTTGCACCGGTGGTCAGCAGCGGCTGAACGACCGGCGTGGTTCGATAGAACCTTGGTTTTGCTTTGCCAGCAAGGCCGGCGAACTAGTCGGCATCACCTCCAGCTTCGCTGGTTCCCCCAGCTTCTCCATCGCCGATCTTTTCGATCTGGCTTGCCAAGGCCGCACCCACCGACTCGAGTTGCGATACGAGTTCGGATCCGGGCGCCAAGATTTGACCGGCAAGGATCGAGAGCATACCGTCCCGGTTGGGCCATTTGCTAATCTCATGGACACGCTCAGCGGTGAGGTGTTCACCGTCCATGACGCCGCCACGAGGCTCAAACGTCTTATACGTTTCGCCCTTCTTGATCTGCACGATTTCCTTGGTCAACGAGATGAAGTCTTCACCTCCCCAGACCAGTGCCAGAGGACCGGCAATAGGATCGAAGGCCGCTTCCAGGGATGATCCCTTGGTCGCGCGACGAGCCAGGCTGTTCTTGACCACCATCAGCTCGATGCCCTTGTTACGGAGTTCGCGGCGCAGCGCCGTCGAATTGTTGGCGTCCAAGCCAATGACATTAACCAGCAAGGCATCATCGACTCCTTCAAGCCGTTTCGCGACCTCGCCGGTCATCAGATTCTTTACGAACTTACTCATTTTACATCCCTCCACCGGCTGTTAGGCCGCGACACGCACCCCGGGACTCATGGTCGCCGCGATGGAAATGTTTCGAATATAAGCACCCTTGAGAGTATTCGGCTTCAGGGCGTCGATGTACGCCATAAACGCGTTGATATTCTCTTCCAGTTGATCTCGTGAAAAACTGAGTCGTCCGACGACCGCATGCACATTGCCACTGTTGTCGTTTCGGAATTCGACCTTACCAGCCTTGTATTCCCCGATGACCTTGGCAACATCCGGTGTCACGGTGCCCGCCCGCGGCGAAGGCATCAAACCTCGCGGACCGAGGATTCGGCCAAGTGGGCCCACCAGGCCCATCATGTCGGGGGCTGCGATGCAAACGTCGAACTCGGTCCATCCGTCCTTGATTCGCGCGGCGAGTTCCTCTTGACCCACCTCGTCCGCTCCCGCCGCTTCGGCGGCTGCGGCCAAATCGCCTTTGGCAAAAACCACCACGCGTTGAGAGCGGCCGATCCCGTTGGGTAGCACCAGACTACCGCGAACCAGTTGGTCCGCTTTTTTTGGATCGATTCCTAACCGCATGTGGATTTCGACCGATTGATCGAACTTTGTTGTGTTAAAGGTCTGCAACAACTCGATCGCTTTAACGAGTTCAAGGGGTTCATTAGCGAGCTTTTGGAGGTGCTCTTTGTACCGTTTTGATTTTCTTACCATCGCTTATTCCTCCACCACTACGATGCCCATGCTGCGGGCTGTGCCAGCGATGAGACGTCGCGCGTGCTCCAAGTCACGCGAGTTGAGGTCTTCCATCTTCTTTTGGCAGATCTCGTCAATCTGCGCGATGGTAACCTGCCCCACTTTATCGCGATTGGGCACTCCCGATCCCTTTGCAATACCTGCGGCCTGTTTCAGCAACGATGCTGCTGGTGGGCTCTTCGTTTGAAATTCAAAGGAACGGTCGTTGAAGACCGTCACGATGACGGGGATGGGTGTCCCGTTGTACTCCTTGGTTCGATCGTTGAATTGCTGAACGAACTGACCAAGGTTGATACCGAATTTGCCGAGCGAAGTACCAACTGGCGGGGCCGGAGTCGCCTGACCGCCAGGTACTTGAAACTTCGCTTGGCCAACCATTTGCTTTGCCATGGTTTGCCTGCTTGTTGAATTGTCGAATTGTCTCTTTATGCCGGTTTCCAGAACCCCTTGATGAACAAGGCCCACAACTCTATAGGCTTTCCATTTGCCAGTGCTGCAGTTCGACGGGAGTCGATCGGCCGAAGATATTGATGATCACGGTGACGCGACCATTGGTATCATCGATCGATTCCACTTCGCCCTCGAAGTTCTGAAAATACCCCTCTTTGACGCGAACTCGGTCGCCCGGGTTGAACGGGATAGCAATACGAGCCTCAGCGGACTCTTCTTCCTCTCCCTCCTCCGATTCCGGTTTGATGATTCGGTTCACTTCGTCGGGATTCATCGGCGTCGGCTTGCCTGCCGAACCGGTGAAATCGCCAATTCCCGAAGTGTCACGAACCAAGAACCAAGTGTCGTCATTGAGGATCATGTTCACCATGATGTAGCCGGGGTAAAGCTTCTTCTTCACCGTCCGGCGTTTACCGCTCTTGGTGAACTCCACCACATCCTCGGTGGGCACTATGACTTCATCAAAAAACTCCTCCATGCCGTTCATCTTCACAGCGCGTCGTAGTGCATCCGCGATGGAAGTCTCTCGGTTCACTTGAACCTTGAGGATGTACCATTGCGAGGCCGGGGCTTCTTCATCGGTTTCCTCTTCCTCGCTAATTTCTTCGATTGGCTCGACGTGGACGCTCTCGTCCAATTGATCGTCGTCATCCCAACCGTCATCATCGTCGTCCGCTTCGGACGCCGGCTCTGCTGGCGTCGCCTCGGCCGAGGTCGTCTTATCGGTTGCCGTTGCGCCGGCAGCAGCCGCACCCTGGTCCGCCGTCGATTCGGTGCTTGATTCCGAGACGGCCACTCCCGGTACGGTTTCCGTTGAGGCAGCGTCTGCCGACGAGGTCACGGCGGCGTCTTCGGTCGCCGGGGAATCCCCAGCTACCTCCGGCTGACCCTCTGTTTCTTCCGCCCGCATCGGCTCACTCATCGTCCTCTCCTCACGATCCTTTCGCCAAGCATCGCTGGCCTTGAAAAACTGGCTCTAAATAGGCACTCGCAAACAGTCCGATTGCCGATCGATCATTCGACAGGCGCCGCATCTTGCAAAACTCCCACAAGGCGAAATAGGAATTTCCAGAGCATGTCGAATCCGAAAAGCAGGAACGCCATGAAGAAAATAACAAAGATCACCACCATCGAACCACGAACGAGCAATTCTCGTGACGGCCATGTCACCTTATTCATTTCCGCTTCCACGGCAATCAGGAAGTCGGCGAATTTCGAGTAATTGACCAGGCGAAAGCTGAACCAAAACCCCATGGCGATCAATGCGATGGGAACCCCATAGTAAACGTAGGCCCCATACGCTCTTCCCTCAAGCGAACCAACCATCCCCCACGAACCAAGGGCAACGGCCCCGAAAACGGCCCCAAACGTCACCTGTCGAGAAATTCGACCTTGATTTCGCTTGTAGAAGTTGAATTGGAACAGCTCTTTTAGGAAACTGTTCGACGCACTTGCCTGTTTTGCCATGCTACATCTTGCTTTGTTCTGCGACCAAATGGATCGATATACAGTAGCCTATCGTCCCGACCTCGATAAGCAGGGGCGGCGGGAATCGAACTCGCAACCTCTGGTTTTGGAGACCAGCGCTCTGCCAATTGAGCTACGCCCCTGCGATGAAACTCAGCGATTAATCAAGGATTTTGGTCACGACACCCGAACCAACCGTGCGACCGCCTTCACGAATCGCGAAGCGAACACCATCATCCATGGCAATTGGCTTGTGCATCTCCACCGAGACTTTGACATTGTCGCCCGGCATGCACATCTCTGCATCTGTCAAATCGGCAGTTCCCGTTACGTCCGTGGTACGGAAGTAAAACTGGGGACGATAGCCACTGAAGAACGGTGTGTGACGACCGCCTTCATCCTTTGACAGACAGTACACCTCCGCCTCGAACTTTGTGTGAGGTGTGATTGAACCTGGCTTGGCCAAGACCTGGCCACGCTCGATCTCGTCACGCTTGACGCCTCGCAACAAGCAGCCGACGTTGTCACCCGCGCGACCTTCGTCGAGCAATTTGCGGAACATTTCCACTCCGGTGCACGTCGTCTTGCGCGGCTCGGCCGACAGACCGACGATCTCCACTTCCTCACCGACCTTGACGACCCCACGCTCCACACGGCCGGTGGCTACCGTACCACGACCTTCGATCGAGAATACGTCTTCGATCGCCATGAGGAATGGCTTGTCTTCTTCGCGAGGTGGCTGGGGAATAAAGGAGTCGATCGCTTCGAGCAACTCGTCGATGCACTTGCGATTCGCTTCGTCTTCTGGAGCCTGGCTCGCCGGAAGTGCGGAACCACGAACGATCGGAGTGTCGTCGCCAGGGAATCCGTACTTGTCCAGCAGTTCGCGGATTTCGATTTCCACCAAATCCAACAATTCCGGATCGTCGACCAAGTCGACTTTGTTCATGAACACGACCATCGCTGGCACGTCAACCTGACGAGCCAACAGAACGTGTTCCTTTGTCTGAGGCATGGGACCGTCCGCCGCCGAAACCACCAAGATCGCGCCGTCCATCTGGGCGGCACCCGTGATCATGTTCTTGATGAAATCCGCGTGGCCCGGGCAGTCGATGTGGGCATAATGACGATTGTCGGACTCGTACTCCACGTGAGCCACGGCGATCGTTACTGTCTTGGTCGCGTCGCGAACCGTTCCACCCTTTGCAATGTCGGCATAGGACTTAGCCACCGCCATTTGCTTTGTGGCCTGGCAAGCGACGATCGCACACGTCAATGTCGTCTTGCCATGGTCGATATGACCAATTGTGCCAACGTTGCAGTGAGGTTTTGTACGCTGAAAGGTCTCCTTGGCCATCTCTCTTTACACCTACATAATGCGCTGATAAATCGAGTCCAATAACACACAAACACGAGCCGACGATTTCAAAGCGTTCAACTTCGAAACTAAGGTACATTCGTCCTTAATCGGCACATCTCACTACCGTTCCGAGAGCTGCTGATGGGACTTGAACCCATGACCTCGTCCTTACCAAGGACGCGCTCTACCAACTGAGCTACAGCAGCTTGTCGCATCCGGTTTTGGGACGTCGTCATAAGTAAAAT
>DUDC01000020.1 GCA_012959465.1 Planctomycetaceae bacterium | reverse complement strand
AGCTGTTGAGTTGTGACTCTATCGGTGGGGCTAACCCGCAATCCCCACCGGCCCTGTGCCGGTGGAATTGTGGTTTGGCAATTACCTGCCAACACCACAAGCACCCAACACGTTCCTATTCGGACAGTTTGTTCGAAATCATGTCCGGCAGGAAAATAGCATTGTAGAAAAGCCGTTCCGTTCCAAGCCAAAAAGCGCGGAAGTTGGGATTCTCGGCCAGAATGATGACGCGCCCAGCACCGTGGGGATGCACAACGACACTCGCACACTTTTCAAGTAGTGCCCGATTCTCGTCCGATACATAACCACTCATCACGCCGTCCGATGAGTACACGAGCGGATTTGCGTAAATGTTCTCCGACGGAGCGATCAACGTTTCGTGGTCGCGAAAAACAGGTAGTCGCGCTGGCAGCCCGAAACCCAAAGGGTGAGTTTGGTCGACGTTGGTTTGCAAGATGGCGCCGCTAATCAACTGCAGATCAATCGCCTCTTGAGCAGAACCATATGGCCGTCGCTGTGAAAGCGGCGCGTCCGCTCGCCCAGCATCCTCGCGAGGAACGATTGCGTTCGTCAATATATCTGCTGATTCGAGCGCTGTAACTGCACCGCCGTAACAGACCAACGTCCCGCCGCGATTCAACCAAATCTTCAGCTTCTTGCACTCCGCTGCGTCGAATTGATGACGGCCAGATACAATCACAAGCCGATTGTATTGCTCGAGGTCGATAGACCCGATTCGGCTCGACGGAGCCAACGTGATGCTCATTTCTAAATGTCGGTCCGTTACATACCATACTTCGCCAGCTTCATACGCACTGGCTCCCACGCCGGCGATAACAAGCAAGTCCGGTTTTTTGAGTCGCACCATACGATCACTTCCCAAATCGGGTCCTTCGTCCGTCAAGGCCGATATGGCTGAGTGAATTCGCACCTGGTCACTACGTGCGGCGTCCGAAAGCAAACGGCGGATCATCACTCTTGCATCGAGCTGCTGTTTGATCGGAACGATCAGTGATCCGGGTGGAAACTCGGCAGCTTCATCTTTCGTCCTGATCGTAATGGCTGCCGGCGTTGCGTAAACAGCAATTTCGGCCTCAAGGAGCCGGTTCAACAGTCGCGGTGTTCGATAGCCTCGCCAATCGATGACATACGCAACGCTCGGCTTTTCGAGTTTTTGCGATTTCGGTTTGGGCTCCGCTTTTGCCATCACGTCGTCGACGCTGCCTTGATACTCAGCAAACTGCAATCCGAACGAAAGCGGCAACGTCCAAGTCGAAACATCGTAGAAAATGTTTTCTTTGAACGACGTCCGCTTTTCAAAAAGAGACCGCACAAAGCGGTATTCTGGTTGCACCGATGGCACCATCAGCGACTCAGCCGCAATATACATGTTGCCGTCCAACTCGAGATCCTTCGAGATAGTGTTGACCACAATGTCATGAGCCTGCAGCAAGTTTTTGAACTCGAGCAATCGAGATGGGTCGTTAGGTGAGGTAACGATGTAGCCCGTAGTCTTATCTTGGCGGGCTTCTTCCACTGCAGTGCGATAGAACTCGCTCTTCCAATCCAACAGCTCCCGCCGCAACTTCACTGACGCCCGCAGGCTGGAAAGGGACGTGGCAAATTGATTTTGCAGCGCTTGACGGAATGTCAGTTTTCCGTGTCGCGTGTTTTGCTGAATTCCGCGAGCACTCGCCTGTTCGAATAATATTCCAATGCCACCGTGCAGGTCCGGATAGGTCGAGCCCTTTCCCATGTAAAAATCGTCAAATCGCTCCTGTGTGTAAAATAACGCTCCACGCTGATCAAGTGCTTTGGCATGATACTCGGCAATTTGACCCGTCAGTTCAAAAACGCGTTGCGGGGTCAGGGGATTGTTTCGCGCAGGTATCCCTGGTTGAAAGAAGTAGGTGGAGTGTGAACCCATTTCATGAAAATCGAGTACGACATTTGGTTTCCATTGATGGTAGTCGTGAATCCGCCCGCGACTTTCGGGATGTCGAATAGGTAGCCAGTCTCGATTCAAATCGAACCAATAGTAGTTCGTTCGACCGCTCGGCCAGTCTTCACTGTGTTCGCGGTCCTCGGGCTGACGACTCGGGAACAGCCCCTTGTGGTTGTTGGTCCAGTGAGCGAATCGCTCGAAGCCGTCTGGGTTCAACGACGGATCGAGGCGAATCATCGTCGCATTTAGCCACGCGCGTGTCTCCTCGTCCTTTGCCGCGGCCAAGTGATAGGCAACCCAGACAGAGACGTTCGTTGCACTCGCTTCGTTTCCATGTACGCCATAACACATCCACATGCAGAGTGGCAACTTGTCGAGACCCTTTGGTGCCGGTGTGTCGGGGTTCGCCAGCTGAAGATGGGCTCGACGAATCACACGCATGCGTCGCAAATTCTCGGGCGAACTGATCGATAGGGCCAACAGCGGACGGCCACCATATGTCGTGGCATACTCCGCAATTTGTACACGAGGAGACAACTCCGCCAACACTCGGCAATAACTCACTAACTCATGGTGGTAGAGGTGACGCTCGCCCCAATCAAATCCAAGGTACGCCGCAGGAGATGGTATTTTCTCATCGTATTCAACACCTGCCGATAGTAGACGCTCCACCGAGTGGGCTTCGCCAAGCGGTGAAAGCCAGAATGCGGCGAGCGCAATCAGCAGACGAAGAGATGCGAGTGGGAACGCGGAACACCGTGGAGAGTTCATAGGCCGCCGGTTCAAGGGTGCAAGACAGGATAGGGTGACGACGCGTCAAACCTCTATGTTAGTCCGCTGAAAGCCGCCCCGCGACACCTTCCCCATTCGCTCTTTCCGAGTGGCACATCGAACATCCGGTAATGAGGATTCTGACAATTGGCCCACCGATGCTTGCCGCCAGTTCATTCGCCGGCGGAGAATTTACCGTTGCGATAGGCCTCGATGACCGCGCTATTGTCTTGGCCACCCCAACCGAGCTCTTCAGCCCGGGCTAATATGCGGCTGTGCTCCGCGCTCAGCGGCACAGATGCGTCGATCTCGTCGGCCAGATTGAGAATCAGCCGGACATCCTTGAGATGCTGAGAAAGCGTTGCTTGAGGGGCATACTCCGACGCAATCATCTTGTTGCCTTTGGTCGCCATGACAGCCGACGCAGCCGGTGTTTCACGGAGCACATCCAATGTCGTTTGGGGCTCGAATCCGAGAGACTCGGCGAAGTTGAGCCCTTCGGCAAGGACGGCCCGATGCAACCCGAGAAGTAAGTTGTGAACCAACTTGAACCTCGACGCCGCACCGACTGGACCGATAATGAAGCGACGGGGGGCAATCGCTGTAAGAACACTCTCCACCAAGTCTCCGTTTGGCCCGTAGTGTTGGTTCTTCGCTTGGGAATCGTCCATTCCAATCAAGACGACAGCCTCGCCGTTTCTGATTTGAACACTCGAACCGGCCACATTCGCTTCGATGTACACGCCACCGGCTGATCGTAGTGTTTTTGCGTGTTTTTCCGCATCTCTGGGATCTCCCGTGGTCGTGTCGATGATCACCGCACCGCGTGCCAGCGCAACGCTAGACAGAACTTTCCCAACCACCTCGCTGGTTGGCAAACTCAGGACAACCACCGAACACTGCGTAAAGACCGGCTCGGGAGCGGTGGCGACCGTACCACCCAGTTGGATGAGTGCATCGCTTCGCTGAACGAGGGGGTCGTAGCCCGTAACCAGAAATCGAGCCTCCAGCAGCCGATACGCGATGGCAGATCCGAGTAGTCCGAGGCCGACAATTCCAATGTTGGCGGGCATGGGTGGTACACTCACAACGGTACTTGGCACTGCGAATTTTTTTGCGTCCAAAGGAAACCAGTTTGACACCCAAATCGTCGTGTGAATAGGCGATTCAACCTATACTTCCGAACCGGCAGCAAACGGCAGGTCATCCGCCAGCTCAAATGTCCATTTTTCCACCATCTTTGACCACCGTTTCAGCCTTGGCGAGAGCAAGAAAAAATGACACTCCGAATTTCCGCGGTCCTCTTCTGCAGCAGCTACTTCTTGTGCCTAGGCGAGGCCTTCTCGCAGCAAGTTGATTACGTGGAACAGTTTGCGCTGGCGGACAACCGCGCCGCTGCCCTGGCCGAGCTGATCCCAGGGACTGACGAGTACTACTATTATCACTGCCTGCAGGCTCAGAATACGCAGCGGTTCGAGGAAGTGGAACCGATGGTGACCAGCTGGATCAAGAGGCGTGGGCAGACAGCCCGTGTCCAGGAGATTCTCCATCGTCAAGCACTGCTCACCTATTCGGATAATCCTGAAAAAACCGTCCAGTTCCTCCGCGATAAGCTCGGCCTGACCTTTAACCACCAACCGCGTCGAGCTGGCCAATCGCCACAACTGCCGACCGCACTGGATGCCGAACGGATCAGCGCTCAAAAATTCTTCGACAGTGCGATTCGCGACAAGAAGACCCTCAACGGGTTTCGCGATGCGGCCCTACTCCACTTGGTCACCTACGACGGTCTATCCGTCGAGCAACAGCACGCCCTGCTTTCTCGCATTGTGCGGCCCGACTACACGGGCCTGGTCGAATTGCTGAAGAAGGACAAGAAGAACTTCGGATCCTATCCGGTTCACAGTCAGTTGCTGAAAACCCAGCTGGACGAGTTGGCCAAGGCCAAACCGGCCCTGCGAAACAACGCGGCGTTTATCAACGCCTACTTGGCCAACCTGCAACCCGGACCCGAAGAGGAGTGGCAGTACAACCTGGCCAATCGAGAAAAGCACCTGCAGAGACTCTGGCGTTTCGTTCGCAGTCTGTCGGTCAGCCAAAACTCGCTCAAAGCTCATGTCCTCTACCATCTGCTGGTGACCAAAGAGCGACGGGGAGTCTATGACAAGGACCTGTTTGTGACTTACCTGCGGTTACCGCGGCGGTCTCCACTGGTGGCGACGGAATACTTGAAGCGGATTGGGAACACCCAATCCCATGCGGCGCTCGACGCCGACTTCCGCAGCAGTACGGCGCTGGATCGTATTGGCAACGACACCACCGTCATTCATTCGTATTTGGCCCACTTCTTCATCGATGCCGTGAAGTACGACGAATTCTCCGAGTTCCTCAAGGACGATTATCTGAAGCGGACCTTTGCCGAGACCAAGATTCTCAATGGATTGGGAGACGTGGAGAAATGGTCTTCCTGGTTGCCACCTTCGACGTTCAAGGAACTGCGTGAACGAGTCGATATCGAGTTTTCTCCGACGTCACGACGTCGGTTCGGTCGCAACGAAGCGGTGACTCTGGACGTGGCCGTCAAAAACGTCGATAAGTTGATCGTCAAGATCTATGAGATCAATGCGCTCAACTTCTACTTGTCCGAGAGTCGGGAGTTGAATACAAATCTGGAACTGGACGGACTGACCGCCAATTGGCAACAGACGTACGAATACCAGGATCCGCCGTTCCGTCGTCTGACACGTCATTTTGAATTCCCTCAGTTAAATGGGCCGGGTGTCTATGTCGTCGACCTGATCGGCAATGGTCTCAGCAGTCGGGCCCTGATCCGCAAGGGACAGTTAATCGCCGTTTCTCGGCCGACCGCTGCTGGTCAAGCGATCACCGTATTCGATGAAAAACAGCAGTTGGTGCCCGACGCCAAGGTTTACTTGGCCGGTCGCCAGTTCACGGCCGGAGAACGTGGACATACACTGGTCCCCTTCACAACCAGCGCCGGGAACAAGTCGATTATCTTGACAGCCGGTGGTGTCGCTTCGCTGCACCAGTTGGCGCACCTCAGCGAACAGTACGATCTCTCGGCCGGTTTCTATGTCGATCGTGAATCACTACTTCGCCGTGAAAAAGCCAAAGTCCTGATCCGTCCGCTACTGACGGTCAACGGAGCTCGTGTCAGTGTGAAGGCGCTGGAAGATATTCGCCTGGAGATCTCGACGGTCGACCTGCAAGGAATCCACAGCACCAAGACGATCGATAAATTTGAGCTACTCGACGACAAAGACTCGGTGTACGAATTCCGTACCGCGGCCCACCTGAGTGAAATTACCTTTGTGCTCTCCGCCAAGGTACGGCAAATCAGCACTGCGCAGGAACAACAGTTAGTCGCTAGCGGATCGTTTTCACTCAACGGGATCCGCTCGACCAAGAACACGATGAATGTACACCTCACTCGCAGTCAGGAGATGTACGCGATCGACTTGATGGGATTAACGGGTGAACCGCTGGCCGACCTGCCCGTCCAACTGACCTTCCACCATCACGATTATACCCGTCCCATCCAGGTCTCCTTGAAGACCAGCGCTGCGGGCCGCACTGTGTTGGGCCAGCTGGTTGGAATCGGAAAGGTCCAGATACGTTTACCCGATTCGAGTAGCCGCCAATGGGTACTACGCGATGCGATGTTCCGATACCCGGCCACGCTTCACAGCGAGCAGGGCAAGTCAATCGATCTGCCCTACTTGGGTTTACAAAAACAGGCGTCGCGAAAAGAGTTCTCGTTGCTCGAGATACGCGGCAACCGGATCGTTGCCGATCATATTGACAAACTGAAAGTGATCGGTGGCCGCATCGAGGTCAAAGGACTGCCCGTTGGTGATTATCGCTTGCATCTCGCTGCCGAAAACCGCCAGATCATCATACGCGTGACAGCTGGTTCCGAGACGCAGCGGTACCTGGTCAACGAACAACGGGTCTTAGACGCCGACCGCGCCCCACCGATGTTCGTCATCTCTGCCGAGGTCGGCGACGATGAGCTCAAAATTCAATTGGCCAACCGCAGCGATACCACGCGACTTCACGTGTTCGCCACGCGGTATTTGTCCGATGAGTCGCCGTTCGATCGGCTGAACGCCACGCCGTTCCGCGAGCTCGGTTGGATGCGACCGTCACGAACAATTACTCAGTATATCGAGGGCCGTGATATCGGTGACGAGCTTCGATACATCATCGACCGGCAGTATGCCGAGAAATTCCCCGGCAACCTGCTCGACCCACCCAGCCTGCTGATCAACGCCTGGGCCGTTCGGTCAACCCAGACTGGCACACAAGTGGCGGCTGATGGAGCGAACTTTAAAAAAAGCAAAGCTGCCCTGAGGGCGTCGGCCGATCCGGCCTCGTTGGCTAAAAGTAAAGTTGCTAGCGGTTACGCATCGGTCTCCTTGGATTATCTACCCAAGACCGCGACAGTGATTCTGGATGTCGAGATCGATAAAAACGGAGTCGCCACCATCCCCCGCGAACTACTACTCGACAAACACCTGGTCCACCTGGTTGCCATTGACCATCAGTGGACTGACTACCGCCGCCTCGATCTCGAAGAATCAGGTTGGGCGCCGGTCGATCTGCGGCTTCACGACTCTTTCAATCCCGATCAACACTTGGCACAGCAACGACGTGTGCATGCGCTCCGCCCGGGCGACACGCTGCTGCTCAATGAAACCTCGACGTCTCGACTGCAAGTATTCGATCGTCTGTCCGACGTCTACACGTTGTATCACACACTACTTCCTCAGAGTCACCTCAAGGACTTTGGACATCTTGCCCAGTGGAACACACTTTCTCCCGAACAAAAGCAATCGCTCTACACGAAGCACGCCAGCCATGAACTACATCTGTTCATCGCCCAGCGCGATATGGAGTTCTTCGAGACGGCCGTCCTGCCGCTGATCGCCAGCAAGAAAGAGCCTCAGTTCATGGACCATTACCTGCTGGGGGACGACCTGGCGGCCTACCTGGAACCGTGGCAGTACCAACGTTTGAACATCCTCGAACGCGCCTTGTTGGCTCGTCGCCATCCCAATCAGGCTGCGGCCACCGAGCAACATATCGAAGACCTGTTGCAACGCAGCCCTTTGCCGCGCACAGAAGTGGACCGACTCATCCAAACCGTTCTCGGCATGAACGGCAGGGAATGGGGAATTGAAACTCGGTCGGGGAAGGTACCGCAGCGGAAATTAGGGATGGTCGAACGCAAC
>DUDC01000019.1 GCA_012959465.1 Planctomycetaceae bacterium | reverse complement strand
TCTGTATCTGCGGACTTTCGGTCACCTTTACAAGATCGCGAAGTAGACAGAGAGCGCCGGGTCTTGGCGAGTTCTCGCGTGACGTTGAAAACCCCCGAGGCTAGCGCCTTCGGCTCAAATCCGCATGGACAGATGGCATTGAAGTTAGAGTCCGATCGAAGGTCGGCATTCGATTTTTACTGTCGAGTCGGCCAACCAAGACCCATCACCAGTCCTTCTCAATTCACTGCCAAAATCCAGTCTACAAACGATGCACCTGCTGGCTGCCTCAACACGTAAGCCAGCCTGAACGGACTTGGTAAAGAGCTCTGGTGTTAAGGGTCGAAGGCTCTCTTCAGTATGTCGACAGATCGCTAACGCACGACACGTCCATTACCGCAGCCACTGCCCTGTAATTGAGGTGGGATCGTCGGCGATCATCTCGGGCGTGCCAGTGGCGATAATCTGCCCACCGTGAATGCCGCCTTCTGGGCCCATATCGATTACCCAATCGGCGGCGCGAACGATATCTAAATGATGCTCGATCACTAAAACCGTGTTGCCGGCATCAACAAGCTTATCTAGCACTCCGATCAAGCGGTCGACGTCCTGGAAGTGCAGCCCGGTCGTTGGTTCGTCCATGACGAAGAGCGTGTTGGCGGTCGTGGCACGCCCCAAAAATGTTGCCAACTTGAGACGCTGAGCCTCGCCACCTGAAAGCGTGTTCGAGGGCTGCCCCAATTGAAGATAGCCCAATCCAACAGATGCGACCGCAGACAGGACTCGATGGATTGTTGCAAAGTTCTCAAAGAACTCCACCGCTTCATCCACGGGCATTTCCAGTACATCGGCGATGGATCGGTTTCGGTAACGAATCGCCAATGTTTGATGATTGAATCGTGACCCCCGACATGTCCCGCAGCGGACGTATTGGTCGGGAAGGAAATTCATCTCGATACGCCGAACGCCATGTCCGTCGCAATCGTCGCACCGGCCCCCGCCAACATTGAAGCTGAAACGGGCGGCGCCAAATCCACGCTGTTTGGACTCGCGAGTGGCAGCAAACACCTTGCGAATTTCGTCGAAAACTCCGCAATAAGTCGCTGGGTTTGAGCGGGGCGTCCGACCGATGGGTGACTGGTCGACTGGGATGAGCTGTTCGATCTGCGCGACGCCTTCGAGAGATGTAAACGAACCGGGTCGAGCCGATGGCGCCCCAAAATGCCGTCGGATCGCAGGCACTAGGGTATCGGAAATCAGCGAGCTCTTTCCCGAACCACTCACGCCGGTTACACAGACAAACAGTCCCAGCGGCACTTGCAGGTCGACCGATTGTAAATTGTGCAGCGAAGCCTCGGTCAGACGGATGAGGCGCTGTGAGTCCATCGTTCGATGCGGACGTGCGGTGGACCGTGCTTGCGATAGGGCGCGACCGGTTGGCGATTCGTCATTCGCGACGAGTGTCTCCAGATTGCCGGAGGCGACAATTTCACCGCCCCGCTCACCAGCACCCGGGCCGACGTCGATCAAATGGTCAGCGGCGCGGATCATCGCCTCATCATGCTCAACGACGACAACGGTGTTTCCTTGGTCACGAAGTTCGGTCAGGCACTTGATCAGGCGATCGGTGTCTCGCGAATGCAGTCCGATAGACGGCTCATCCAGGATGTAACAGACACCGACCAATCCCGAGCCGATACACGTCGCGAGTCGAACCCGTTGCAACTCGCCACCGGCAAGCGTGTCGGACGAGCGCGCGAGGTGAAGGTAGGCAAGACCAACGCGGTCGAGGAACTTTAGTCGACGCAAGATTTCATCCGACAGTCGCACGGCAGCTTCGCGGTAGGGGCCTTGCCAATCTTGTCGAGAAAGGAAATCGATCGCATCGCCAATTGACAATTCGCACACTTCGTGAATGTTCAGGCCGTCGATCGTGATGCTGAGCGCTTCTTTAGTCAGTCGACTGCCTGCACAATCCGAGCACGACTGGCGACGACGGAACGACGCTAACACGTCGATTCGATCGGGATCGGTGGCAGTCGAGAACTCCTTTTCCGCTATTGTTGTCAGACCGACGAAATCGTTAATCCCATTCCAGAGCATGTTCCATTCGGCGTCAGTCCATCTCGATAGCTCTGCTGTCCAGAGCCGATCGTCAATTCCACTAGACAACTGCTTACGTAAGAGTTTCTTTCGTGGTGCAGTGTCGCCGAACTCCAGGACGGCGCCTTGGGCGAGTGATTTGGAGCGGTCAGGGATGAGCATTTCGGGATCGAATTGCTCCGAAACTCCAAGGCCCTGACACTGCGGGCAAGCGCCAAATGGACTGTTGAAACTGAAGGATCGTGGTTCGATTTCGGCGATACTAATATCACAATGAGGACACGCATAGCGAGTGCTGAGCAGTTCATCGATCCACGTGCCGTCCTGGTTGAGATAACAGACGACCATCACACCGTCACCATGTTGTAGCGCCAACCGCACGGATTCTGCGGCCCGGTCCTCAATGCCGGGTCGAATCACGAGCCGGTCAATGACTGCTTCGATGGTGTGTTTGCGGCGGGGGTCAAGATCTGGAAACTGATCGACATCGCAGATTTCTCCATCGACTCGCGCTCGAACCAGCCCAGCTTTTCGAATTGACGCGAACACGTCGCGGTGCTCGCCCTTTCGACCTCGAACCAGTGGCGCCAGCACAATCGTCTTGGTGCCTTCGGCAAGTCGCATGACACGATCCTGCAGTTGTTCGGCCGGTTGTTGGCAGATCGGAGTGCCACATGCATAGCAGTGAGCCGTTCCAAACCGAGCCATTACGACACGTAAGTAGTCGTAGATCTCCGTCATGGTTGCGACCGTGCTACGTGGATTGGTAGCACCTTGACGCTGGTCGACGCAAACCGTCGGCGGCAACCCGCGGACCTCGTCGACGTCCGGACGCTCCAATTGTGTCAGGAATTGACGGGCATACGTAGAGAGAGTTTCAATGTACTGACGTTGACCTTCGGCGAATAATGTGTCAAAGGCCAAACTGCTTTTTCCAGAACCGCTAGGTCCCGTTAGCACGACGAGTTTGTTCTGAGGAATCGTCACGTCGACGTTTCGCAGGTTGTGAGTCCGTGCTCCGCAAATCTCGATCGACGCTGACGCGGCGGCTGACCGTGAATCGAAGGTTGTAGCGGACGTCATGACGTGAATTCCCTAACCCAAATTCCGGAAAAAATGTCAACGATTTCGGTGACGGTGTGGAGATCACGGCCAAATCGCCGATGGAAAGTTGCGGACCCAAAAGAGACATTTGATGTCAGCCCAAGTCGTTGGGCAAGCGGAATGGTGTTGGAAGCGGTTTGAGAAATAAGTTAAATAGGCGAAACAGGATACTTCAAAACATGAACACGGTGACAGGTGCCATGGGGCTAATGACGATAGATCAGCGGGAAGAGGCCATCCTGGCGCCCTACGCCACTAAGAGCCGAGAGTCGCTTGGACGTGAATTTCCGGAAAAAGAGCATCATTACCGTGGACCTTTCCAACGTGACCGTGACCGGATCCTTCACAGTGCAGCCTACCGGCGGCTGAGTGGCAAGATGCAGGTTTTTACGGGTGACCAGGGCGACTACCACCGAACACGGTTGACCCACACTCAGGAGGTCGCATCGATCGCGCGGACGTTGGGGCGGGCGTTGCGTTTGAATGAGGACCTGATCGAGGCCTTGGCCCTGTTTCACGACATCGGACACCCCCCCTACGGGCATGCCGGTGAGGATGCGTTGCAGGAATGTCTGAAAAACCACGGTGGATTTTCCCACAACCAATTTGGATTGACGCTCGCCCGCGAACTTGAAAACCCCTATCCGGACTTCCCCGGCCTGAACTTGACCCGTGAGGTCTTGGCCGGCCAGGATCATCGAGCTCACAAAGACTCACCCATTGTGCCGTCCCTGGAAGTGCAGTTGGTTGACGCGGCCGATAGTATGACCTACGACGCTCACGACACCGATGACGCCGTTAAACTGGCCTTTGTTACGTTGGACGACTTGTCGGAGCTTTCACTTACCGGCCGACTGTTACGCGATATACAGCAAAAATTCACCTCTGCCGACCCTCGAACCCTCCGTCGCAACCTGGCCCACGATCTGATCGAATTGCAGGTGACGAATCTGTTGGAAACGACCACGGCGCGGTTAGAACAGACGGACTTTTCATCCTCGGCGGGTGTCCAGGAAGCTCGTTTTCGGCTGGTGATCAGTGAGCAACTGCGACGCGAAAAGTCCGAATTGGAAGAATTTCTGTACGACCGCGTCTACCGACATGAAGAGTTGATTCGGGTGCGTTCGGACGCTCAACACCGGCTCAAGATGCTTTTTCTCCATTTCTGTGCTCAACACCAGTCGCTCCCGGAGAGGAACGAGCAACGCGTCCAGACGATTGGTCGCCCACGAGCGGTGGGCGAATACCTGGCGAGCATGACCGATCGTTACTGCGACCAACGTTTCGATGAGGTCACCGCAGCCGGCGACTGAGCGAGGCCCGTTTTCTCTTCTACGCCGCTGCGGGAAATACTTGTTCTGGGGGGATGCTCACCAGCCCCCATTGAGATTAGAATGTTGTCTTTAAGCTGCGGCGAAACGGCAGCGCTGCAGAATGGCAAAACATTTTTTGGTGCCCACCCACAGCTGAGCGATTTACGTCACTATGTCGTTACATATTCTTCGCGGGATGTTCTTGGTCGTTTCCGGTGGCGTCGCGCTGTCAATCATACAGAGCGAGGCGCTAGAAGAAGCGGATGGGGACACGAGCTGGCTAGTATTTATCGGCATCGTTCTATCGGCTGTCGCAATTATCGCCATCGACCTGGCGGCTCAGCAAAAACGCATTGAGATCATATCGTGTGTTTATTTTGGCGTCATAGTGGGGCTGTTCTTAGCCCACTTGGCAACCGAGGCCATCAACCCTCTGTTGCTTGACAGGGAATTGAATCCAACAAAGTTCACATCGGCCGTGCAGTTGTTGACTACGGTGGGGCTATGCTACATCTGCGTTAGCGTCTTGCTTCAAACCAAGGACGATTTTCGTTTCATCATTCCGTACGTTGAGTTTTCCAAGGAAGTAAAGGGAATTAAACCCTACATACTCGACACCAGCGTGGTGATCGACGGTCGGATTGCCGACGTTGTCGAGACGTCGATCTTTGACAATCAACTGATCATGCCTCGATTTGTACTGGCGGAACTACAGGGAATTGCCGACAGTAGCGACCGCCTCCGTCGTTCCCGCGGCCGACGTGGATTGGACATCTTGAATCGGCTACGAGCCGACGAAGCTGTCGATCTCAAGATCTACGATCGCGAGTTGCCTGAAATGGTCGACCAACCCGTTGATATGAAGCTCATCCTGTTAGCGAGACATTTGGATGGAAAAGTGGTGACTGGCGATTACAACCTGAATAAGGTTGCTCGACTACACAACGTGCCGGTCATCAACTTGAATGACATCGCCAATGCCCTCAAGCCACTTTTCTTGCCCGGTGAGTTCATCAACGTGACGATCGTCAAGGCCGGCGAAGAATCACGCCAAGGTGTTGGTTACCTGGACGATGGAACGATGATCGTGGTTGAAAACGGTCGTGACCACATCGGCAAGGTCGCTAGGGTCTCAGTGACAAGCGTGTTGCAAAAAAGCGCCGGTCGAATGATCTTTGGCAAGTACGAAGGTGAAGCCGAATAGAAGTCAAATCGGCCGCTTGTCACTTCGCAGTAGCCTCCGCTACTCTAGCCCAACACAATAGAGAAACGAATCTGTTCGTAGCAACAGTCGTTCACCAGCAATCGCGGGTGTTGCGTTCAATGGATCGTTGTCGTCGCTGAACTGGTTTTGGGCCAACTGTTCGTATTGATTACCAGCGGCCCAGACAATTACGCCGGCGTCCCGGGTAGGCGTATAGATTTTTCCGTTGGCGACAACTGCGGAACCGTAAACACGCGTCTTCGTTGGCAGTCTCTCACGAAACACTTCCTCCCCTGTTTTCGCATCCAGACAGCTAGCGAAACCCTTATCGCTGGACCAGTACAGCCGGCCATTGTAGAGAACGGGTGACGTCACGTTGGCACCTGTCCGGGACACCCACAGGCGATGGGTTTCGGTCACATCGCCACGACCTCCCAGTCGAACGGCAATGGCGCGGTTTGTTCGCCCTCCCAGGCAGTAAACAATCCCGTCTTTGGCGATGGCGCACGGTACGATATAGTCTTCGATTCCATCACAGATCCACAGCTGTTTACCCGTCTGTGGATCGAAACCACGGATTATATCCTTTTGGTTCAGCACCAATTCAGGTTTCCCGTCCTGAGTGTTGGCCACAAGGGGTGTCGTCCAACTACGCAGTACATCTTCAATTGTCCAACGGACTTTCCCCGTCTCCTTATCGATTGCATAGACCGTACCGCCTTCGATGCTCGCGTTCACGATCACCAAGTCTTGATAGACGATCGGTGACGAGGCCGACCCAAACCCAGCGGTCTTGGACCCCACGTCGACTTGCCACTTTAGGTTCCCCTCTGGTGTATAAGCGACCATACCGCTCGGGCCGAAGAACGCGTACACGCCCGTTTCATCGCCAGCCGGAGTATTCGACGCATATCCATGATCGATCACACGACGCGTAGCCTCTTGTTCTGCCGGTGCCGCTGGAATCGACTTGTCCCAAACGGGCTTTCCGCTCTGCCGGTCGAAGCACAGCACGTGCAAACGAAGGTCAGCGCGGTCACCCGGTTGGTCCTTGTCGATCGCGTAACCGGAAAACGCGGTAAGGTAAATCCGCTGCCCGATCACGATTGGACTGGAAGACCCACGACCTGTCAGCGGAGTTCTCCATTGCAGATTTTTTCGACTCGACCAACTCACGGGCAATTCCGAATCACTTGACCCGGAGGCGCCGGCGCCACGAAACTGACGCCAATCACTTTCTGCCGCCGTTGCCGTTGAGAGGTTTAGGATGACCTGCGAGATGAGAATAGCGCCGATCGTTCCACATCGAAACAACAAAGAACCTCTGGACATACTGATCGCTCCACTGGCTTTGGACGAAACTCACCGTCTTGGCGTAAAAACCGATGTGACCAGTCTAGTTGCCAGGACCTCTGATTTGAAGCGGTGCGTGGGGCAAGCGTCACGTCACTGGACGGCTCTTATTCTCCCTTGCTTACGCGTCGGGTTACTCTTGTATTAACAGTTCCGGTACAACAAATACTCGCCCTCATCACAGCGTGCACGTCCCTCATCGACAAGCACGTCCAGATGGGCGTGTGCTTCTGCACACCCGAGAATGACATGGAAGCCGCGCATCTCGCCAAACAGAGCCAATGCCATGTCGTAGATCGACATCGTGCCCTCACGTTTTAAGATCCCGACCGCCTGTTCCAATCGCTGGCGATGGTGAGCGATGAGACCGAGACAACGTCGCTGTAAATGGCTGAATGGGTCACCATGTCCCGGGAATACTTGCTTAATCTCTTCTGACAGTTCGGCCGTATGTTGCAACGAAACAAGATAGTCAGTCAGCAGACCTTGGTGGCGCAAATCACCGCCACCGATATTGGGTGAAATATCGGGTAGGACATGATCTCCGCAGAAAAGCAAGCCACCTTGTCGCAGGCAAATGGAACCCTTAGTGTGCCCAGGAGTGTGAATGACTTCTAGTTCGCCATCGCCGATATCGATAAGTTGACCATCACGTAGGCCGATTGGATTTGCGGATTCGATGTTCCATTTCAGCCCTGTGAATTCATCCAGTTCGGCCGTCGCATCTTCTGAGACGTTCCAATCGGCCGATCTCGTGCGGACAAGCTCGTGATACCTTTGGCCATCCGGATCGACGTCGCTAACCGCGTGCATCTCGCTCTCGTGAATCAAGATCTCCGCACCCGATTCGCGTTGGATCCGCCAGGCATTGCCGATGTGATCGATATGCTTGTGCGTCAAGATAATCCGGCCAATGTCGCGAATCGAAATGCCCAGGTCTCTTAATCCGTCGACCAGTGCACTGAATGCTCT
>DUDC01000018.1 GCA_012959465.1 Planctomycetaceae bacterium | reverse complement strand
CATTCGTCTTCGAAGTCGTCGTCATCGTCGTCATCGTCATCGTCATCGTCATCGTCATCGTCGTCATCGCCATCATCGGCAAAGTCGTCATCGTCCTCGAAGTCGTAATCGCCTTCGTCGAGATCGTCGTCCCCGTCCTCGTCGTCGTCCCCGTCCCCGTCCCCGTCCTCATCGTCGTCGAATTCGTAGTCGTCGAGGCCTTCATCATCGACCGGTTCAGGTGGCGAGCCCGGTGTGGGATCGCTTTCTTCACTTGGGGTGTCTGAATCGAGCACTTCTTCCATCAGCATATTATTGTCATCGGCAGTCACAGTGAGCATCACCTCCGAGTCCTCCTGTTGCATTTCGGCGACGAGTACTTTGGCGGCCGAGTCTTCGTCCGCCACATTGTCTTGATCTGGTCGTTTTTCATGTTCCATGTCGTTCGAGGATACCAATTCATCGGGGGCCGGTTCAACTGCCGGGAATCGCATTGTTTCCACGTGCGGCAACTTGTCAACGCTTGAAAGCCCAAAGATCGTTAAAAAGTTTCTTGTGGTCGAGTAGAGATAGGGTCGTCCGAGATCAGAACTGCGCCCACTAATGCGTACTAAATCTCGCTCCATCAGCTGACGCAAGATCTCCCCGCAGTTGACACCACGGATCGCCTCGATGTCCGCGCGGAGCACCGGTTGTCGATAGGCAACAACCGAGAGAGTCTCCATGGCCGGCGCCGAGAGCCTTGTTTCTGGGGGAACGTGGGGGAGTCGCTGTAACCAGCTGTTGAATTTGGGGCGAGTCAGCAATTGGAAGCCACCGGCGATTTCCTCAATTCGGAACGCCCGGCCCGAATCATCGTAATGGCGGTTCAACCGACGAATCAACGTTCTCGCTCGAGTGCCGTCCACCAAATTAGCTAAATAGGCCAATTTTCGGCTATTCAGTGGTTCACGAACCATCAGCAACACGGCTTCCAGCCGTTGCTGAGGGGGGTCGCGAGTGAATTCAGAACTGCCAGACTCTGCCTCATCTACTCGACACCAGCCGCTGCTGACGTCATACGGTCGTCGAACCACCGAACAGTGAGATCGCAGCGGTATCTGCTGGAATGGGCGAAGGGCGTGTCGTTGAAGCACCGTTTTTCCCGCGTTAGTCATTCGGTCACGTCCTTTCATTCTAGCGGTTCCTCGGCGGCAGTACGTCAGGGGGCGATTCGAGTGTTCGTCCAACTTCATTTCCGCTTTATACTCGGTCGATCGACCGAGCCAACGTCCAGATGGCGGTCTCGGCAAGGTGTTGATGCCAATTTCCGCGTCCCGATGCTTTGGCAAAATCCGTGGCGGCAAGATTCTCGGTGCGCAAAGCGGAGGTTGTCACTGATGAACTGGCAGTAAACAATGTGAGTGTTGGTGACGGCCGTCGACGTTGACTGTTGCTCATTCGGACTGTTTGAGAGCTCTACCGACACCCATTGTGACCGTCAATTGAGTCAATATCACCTATGGCTAAATACACGATCTACATCCGTGTCAAGATTTTAGTGTGGCTCGCTTGGATGTCGGCGCTGGTCGTGGGGGGGTTTTTCTTGGTGATGTGGTTTGGAGCTGTTAATGGTGAAGAGTTCAATCCGCATACGCTCGTTCGTCGGTCATTCCGCTATTATCAAATCCCGGGGGTACGTGTACAGGTAAGCCCTATTATTCGCAATACATCTAGCGTCGGTTTCGAGAAACACCTGACTGCTCAAAACTTTGTCAAAACGTCGCAGAAGTCGGTATGGCATCTCGTCTGGGCCAAAGGGACCCGTCCACAACGCGTCCGAGGCGATGCGAGCATCCTGATCGACTACTTGGGACATGGAGATTCGCCATGGAAGAAGTGGTCGACCGACCGACCGAAACTCGCCAAGCTGTTTTGGCCGGTCATCATGGATTTGGCAAGGCGAAACCACTATCTGCTTATCCCCGACCTCATGGATTCGGCCTTGGACAACGAAGATGAGGCGACAAGCGACTTCCAGCACGCCGTCCACCGGTCGTTGGTAGAACAGTATTTGCACGCTGCGAAGATTGAGCAACACGAGAACGGGTCACAGCCGGCGACCGAAATGTTGGAATTTGCCGTGCAATACGCCAGCGGCAACGAGGAATTGGAGGCGCTGGTAAGCGGCTATGAAGACGGGGCCAATTAACTGCCCCATGGAACGAATCTATCTCGACAACAACGCGACGACACCAATCGACCCCCTCGTGAGCGAGGCGATGCTGGAAACCCGCCAGCAATATTTTGGAAACCCCTCCAGCCAGCACTATTGGGGCCAACAAGCTCGGTCTCGCATCGAACGCAGTACAGAAAATGCCCTGGCCGCGCTTGGCGGCAAAACTGGTGGAATGTCCGATGATCGTCTTGTCTGGACGAGCGGCGGCACGGAATCGAACAACCTTGCTCTGCGCGGTCTTCTTCCGCCTGGTGGCCGCCTCATCTATTCCGCGGTCGAACACCCCAGCGTGACCGCCATGGCCGAACAATTGGCTCGAGACGGTCACGAAGTGTCGCTGATCGAAGTTTCCTCGGTCGGAGTTCTCTCTCTGGATGCCCTCGTACAAAAACTCGAACAACGAACCCCTGGGGATGGCCAACGAGTTGATTTGGTGAGCGTCATGACGGGCAACAACGAGACGGGTGTCATTCAACCGATCGAGGAGATTGCCAAGATCTGCCATTCGGCAGGTGCCCGGTTACACACCGATGCGGTGCAGGCGATCGGCAAGATCGAGATCGATTTTGGCTCCATGAACGTCGACGCGATGACAATTGCGCCGCACAAATTTCATGGCCCGCGAGGAATAGGAGCGTTGATGTTGAAGCATGGTCTGGATGCGACACCACTACTCCACGGCGGCTTTCAGCAGTTTGGTAGCCGGCCGGGAACGGAATGTCCGGCGCTTGTCGTTGGCGCGGAGACAGCCCTTCACCTGGCGGTCGAGGACCTTCCGCAATCAACGAAACACCTTCGTCGTCTCCGCGACAATCTGGAGCAACTGGTCCGCGCCAAAATACCAGACGTCGTCGTTGTCAGTGAGACGGCAGATCGTCTGCCGCAAACCAGTTGTCTCGCTTTTCCAGGGATCGATCGACAAGCACTGCTAATAGCACTCGATCAACGAGGTATCGCTTGTTCTACCGGTTCGGCCTGTGCTAGCGGATCCAGTGATCCGTCCTCCACGCTGCAAGCGATGTGTTTGCCCGACGATCTAGTCAATGCGGCGATCCGATTTAGTGTTGGGAAACAGACGACCGAGGAAGAGGTGCGGAACGCTGCGGATTGGATAACTGCCGTCGTCAACACGCTGCGATCGTAACGATGACCCAGAAAATGTTCTAACCCAATACCCCTTTTTGGTCCTCTTGTCCGCTTCGATGCGGCCGATATGGTAGTGGTATCCAAGGACAACGTACATTGAGCCGAACTCGCTAGCTAGCGTCGGGTCTTGTTGTCGTGCGATTTTGAATGATGGTCTGATTTTGAAAACCCGAGGCTAGCGCCTTCGGCTCAGACAATAGACTGGCCGTGCACTCCAACAGTCGGGCGAGGTATGAAAGCTGCTTACATCACCGAAACAGGACCCGCTGAGTCGATTCAATACGGAGACTTGCCGAAACCTGAACCCCGGGGCCGAGAGGTGTTGGTTCGGACAACGGCCGTTTCCGTCAACCCGGTGGACACTTACATACGCAACGGTGCCAACTTTTGGGAGTTGCCCACACCATTCGTTGTCGGTTGTGATCTGGCAGGTGTCGTGGAGGCCGTTGGACCGAAGGCAAGTCGATTTGAAGTCGGTGCGCGGGTTTGGGGTACGAATCAAGGCCTGCTCGGTCGACAGGGCACATTCGCAGAATACTGTGCGGTCGACGAAGACTGGCTGTATGCGACACCCGCCGGCGTTTCAGACGAGGACGCCGCAGCGTGTGCGTTGGTCGGCGTGACGGCTCACCTCGGCCTTTTCCGCGACGCCCGCCTGCAACCTGGTGAGACAGTTTTTGTTCACGGCGGGACTGGTGGTGTTGGTTCGATGGTCGTGCAAATGGCAAAAGCATCGGGGGCAACCGTCATTACGACGGGCGGGTCCGACGAAAAAGTCCAAGCATGTCTAGCGCTCGGAGCCGACCATGCCATCAACTACAACAGTCAGAGTGTCGCTGATCTGCTTCCGCAACTCGCCCCCGGCGGCGTCAACGTTTTCTGGGAAACACTGCGCGAACCCGACTTTGATTTCATCGTCGGCGTCTTGGCGGAACGTGGTCGTTTGATCTTGATGGCAGGCCGAGAAGCTCGACCCGAGTTTCCCGTCGGCCCGTTCTATGTAAAGTGCTGTTCGGTGCACGGTTTTGTGATGTTCAAGACCACGGCCGACGAACTGCGGACTTGTTCACTCGACATCAATCGGTGGCTATCCGAGGGCAAACTCCGAGCCCAGATTTCAAAACGAATGCCCCTGTCTGCCACCGCTGCAGCTCATCAATTGCAAGAGGCAAACACGTTGCAAAAAATGGGTACGTTGGGTGGGAAGATCGTGTTGACGCCTTAGGCTGTACCCGCTGAGACTTGACGAAATTGTCTGGCGTGTCGGTTCCGTTCGGAATGGGACAGCAAACAGGCAATCCTCTACCGCTGTGCAGGCCGAAGTGGCCACTTGAAGCCGGATTTGAAGGTCGCTCAGCGTCTCGACATTCAGGATTCCTGAGGAAGTTCGCCCGACTCCACTGCCGATTGTCCTCAGAATCGTATCTGCCCTAAGAATCAGCACTGTGGCCAAAGGACATTCAAGAGGCGATATTAGTTCGGTTGAGCAGTCTGCGAAAACAGACGATCATGTTACTTGGTAGCCGCGTCCCAACAACCTGACCTCTTGCCGAATTTCGCTACAGGTGTTGAAACAAGATGAGTGATCCCAACGACAACCCGCCCAATGGACCCTCACCTGACGGTCAGCCAACTGACGGTTCCGACGATCAATTGTCGCAGCAAGTAAGATCTCAACATGTCTCGGCACGCGTGCCAGAAGATGTCAGTCGAGGGGTCTTTAGTACGGGCGTGATTTTGATCACCGGCGCAAGTGAGTTCGTTATCGACTTCATTCAGAACCTGGGCCAGCCGGTGCAGGTGGTGGCCCGAGTGGTAATGCCTCACGGCGCGATGCCGCAGTTCATTGGTGCGTTGCGGAAGAACTTGGAAATCTACACACAGAAATTCGGCGCACCGACGATGCCACCTACGCCACCGAATCAACCTCAACAGCGTCGCTTAACGGTGCAAGAAATCTACGACGAGATAAAGATCAACGACGATATGTTGAGTGGGGTTTATTCAAACGGACTGATGATCGGGCACACTGCAACAGAATTTCGACTCGACTTCCTGACAAACTTGTACCCCCATTCGGCCGTGTCTTCTCGTGTCTTTCTTTCCGCACCACAAATACCGCAGACCATTGAATCTCTGTCGTCAACGTTCAACGCGTTTCAGCAGAAACTTCAGTTGCAACGGCAGCAACCGGGCGTCGACCCCAACCAACCGCCTGGTGTGCAAGGCCCGAGTGGTGAATCGCCGCTCGCGGGTCCTCAAGATAGTAGCTCTCAAGACGACAGTGCTCAAAACGACGAAACTCCTGACGGCTAGACCGGTGAAACAACAGCTACTACCTCCCGATCGATACCACGACGACGGGTCAGCTGTCGGCGGTTGGTGGAAGACCGAAGATGATCGCGTCGTCTGTGAGCTCTGTCCGCGTGAATGTCGACTGCACGAAGGCGATCGTGGATTCTGTTTCGTGCGGGAGAATCGGGGCGGCGAAATCGTTCTGACAACGTATGGTCGCAGCACGGGATTCTGTATCGATCCCATTGAGAAGAAACCACTGAACCACTTCTATCCCGGCACGAGCGTCTTGTCGTTTGGTACGGCCGGTTGCAACTTGGGTTGCCGCTTTTGTCAAAATTGGGACATTTCCAAATCGCGCGAAGTCAAACGACTTAGTGAGCGGGCGATGCCAGCCGATATCGCCTGGACTGCGAAACAACACGGTTGCCAAAGTGTAGCGTTTACATACAACGATCCGGTGATCTGGGCTGAATACGTGATGGACACCGCCAGGGAATGCCATCAACTGCAGATCAAGACGGTTGCTGTAACTGCCGGGTACATCACCGAACAAGCGCGAGAACCGTTCTTTTCGATGATTGACGCCGCCAACGTCGACCTGAAGGGCTTTTCAGAAGAGTTCTATCACGGACTCACCGCATCGCATCTTCAACCAGTCCTCGACACGCTCGTCTGGTTAAAACGGGAAACCGACGTATGGGTTGAGATCACTAATCTGATCATACCTGACGCCAACGATTCGCCTGACGAATTGCGACGCATGTGCGATTGGCTACTGGAACATGTTGGCGATCAAACTCCAGTCCACTTTACTGCATTTCACCCGGACTTTCGGATGCTAGATCGCCCGAAAACGCCGCCAGAAACTCTTGCGGCAGCCTACGATATTGCCAGCAACGCCGGGTTAAAACATGTTTACACGGGAAATGTGCACGATGTCAGTCGACAGAGTACGTATTGTCATCAATGCGGTGTGGTTCTGATCGAACGTGATTGGTACCGACTGGGCACGTATCGCCTTCACGGCAACCTCTGTGCCGCATGTGATGTGAAGATTGCGGGGCATTTTGACCAGCAACCAGGTGATTGGGGTCCCAAACGCCGTCCAGTCAAGATTGAATTAGCGCCGCCGACTGCCAAACTCGCCAAGCCAGTCATTTCAAATGACGCGGAAGGGAAAACGGGAGCTATGAACTTCGACGACGCCCAACGCCATTCTCTTCACCGCGAAGCGAGCCGATTGATTGCCGAAGCCGTCAGCGGAACGTCCGTCGGCAAAACCGATGTTGACTTGGCCGGGACAGCATCGCGTCTCGTTCAAGGGGCGTTTGTTACGTTGAAACGGGGTGAGAATCTAAGGGCCTGTTGTGGCGTGCTGGGTGAGGAAATGTCTCTCGCCAATTGCCTGCGACGGTCGGCCGTGCAAACCGCCACAGCCGATACACGATTACCGACAATTTCGCCCAGCGAGCTTCCGTATTTGTCACTCGACGTTTCCGTGCTTCATGGATTTCGTCGACTACCTGAAAATGCCCAAGATCGGTTTACGGAAGTCGAAATTGGGCGGCATGGACTGCGGATCCAAGGCGGCAATCACTCCGGCTTATTGCTGCCAAATGTCGCCACCGAACAGGGATGGGGTGCGGAACAATTCTTGCAGGCGGTTTGCCAAAAGGCCGGTCTCCCAATTCAAGCCTGGCGAGATGCCAACAACCGCGTTGAAGTGTTCGAGTCCTACTATTTTGGTGGTCTACTCGATCCGCAGGTCATCGCGACATCCGAGCCGGTTCAGTCGTACTCGGATTTGGAAATGAGGCGACTCGAGGAACACTGCCGTAGCAACATCTCGCATTATTTGGCCGGTTCGACACCAAGCTACTATCTGCTCGATGCACCCGATGGCAATGTGCAGGGAATATCGTTGCAAGTCACCGCGGCTGGCGGAAGTTCGGGAGAGACGGTTCACGAACAATTGCAAGTCTCCTGGCGACCGGGCATCCCACTGCAGTCCACGCTGTTGGATATGACAAAGAACCTTGCCAGTGACCTACGGCAGCAGGGGGTTACCAGCGACGCAGCTGATCAGTTGGCGGTGAACTTGATCGTCTTCACCGATCCGGCCATGCACGGCACGACAGTGGTTCCCGATTTGCGAGGACTGCTTCCGAATCAACGGGCAATCGTATTGATCGCGAGTGGAAGAGTGGCCTGGTCGTGGGATCGACAGAGCGATGCCGACTCGTTGTTCCAACGTGCTCGTCAACGGTTGAGTAGGGCCGACGCACAGATCTACTCCGTGACTGCCAACACGGTCAACGAACGCAGCGATGGTTCCAACATTCCCCGACCCCGACAACAAACCAAGGTTCGCCCGGCAGCAGTTGCTGGTAGGTTCTATCCCCAAAGTGCGAGCGAGTTGAAATCACTGGTTCGCGGCATGATTCGCAAGACCACCACCGCGGCCGATCGGAAGCGACATTGGGCTGCGGCGATGGTGCCGCATGCTGGCCTGGTCTATTCGGGGCAGGTCGCGGCGGACGTACTCTGCCGATTGAATT
>DUDC01000017.1:44430-46249 GCA_012959465.1 Planctomycetaceae bacterium | reverse complement strand
ACGGTCTGCTTCCCCGCAACGAACGACCAGGCGACCACGGTCGTCCTTCCTTTAGCCCGGACCATTCCGGCGAGGTATTTTCCGTCAGCGCTGATTGTCATCGGCTCGCGAATATCCAGGCTGCCACGAGCTTCGCCGATCGTTTCGCCCGATGCGAGATTGACGAGATGATAGAGGCCGTCTTTTCGTCCGTTGGGGGCAACGACGAGGAATTTACCAGGCGATGTGGGGTAAATCAGGTTGCCTGCGTCTTTGAACTCCAACTCACTTATGTTCAGCGACGTCGGCGGGTCGGCCTGTTGGGGCGGATCCGCTTTCGCTGTCCACGCGATAGGGGGCAGTCTGGCATGGTGGCTGGTCACTGGGGCCGGCCGCTGATTCTGCTTTATTCTCGTTCGTATTCCTTCGCGAGCTGCCTCCGCCGAGTCATTCTTCTTGTTACAGCCCGCCAACAACAATGACACGACGACACACAATCGGACTAAATTAGAAAGCGAGGTGCAAATGGACATGGACGATCGCATGGCGGACCTGGGTCGGATCTGGAAAATTGATGACAGCCCAACTTCTTCTTTTCTAGTGACTATTCACCCGGCAGGGAAGATTTCTCATCAACACGTGAAGGTAAACCAAATGCGAATATCGATTTCCAGTCGTTCTTCATGCTGACGACAGACCATCCGTTCGCCTTGGCTGCCTGCAGCGATTCCCCATTTTTTTCCGAATACGCGAACTCGCGTTCTTCATCGTCATGGTTGAGGAGGAGCTGAAGCGATCTCCCACTTCGCCCCTGTGAATAGGTCAGCATTCCGATGTCACCTCCGGAACGAACATTGCCCATGGCAAACAGAGGTCGCTGACCGATATGAAGTCCGATATTGACGGCCTTCTCGTTCTTGTCATTGACCGAGTTCAAGTCGCCTGTTCGAGTCAATACCCACACGCCTTCGACCTCTTGTAGTTCCTTTCTCACCGAACTGCCGATCACTTGTTGCGGAGGAATTCCGTACAGCTTGGGAGACACAACTCTCATGAAGTCGATTCCTCCACCAGAGCAAATGTAGGTCTTGAACTCGTTGGCCCGCAGGTACTTGAGCAATTCAACCATGGGTTGGTAAACAACCCGCCCGATGGAAACGTCGAAGTTAGGATGCTTGGTCTTGCTGAAAAACTCTTCGACTTCTGCTGTGAATTCCCTTTGGCTCATGCCTGCATGTGTTGTTGCAAATAGCTTAAGGAACGCTAACACGCCTTTTGTTTTCAGAGAATCGATGGTGTCGTCGAAGGTTGCCAAGAACGGCAGCTCGATGCATTGCGATGGGGTCTGTTCGGACATCCGGTCGAGCTTCTGCCTAAGATAGATGACCTGGACAATCGGCCGTTCGCACCATAGCGTGCCGTCGTTGTCAAAGGTGGCGATTCGTTGTTCGGGAGCAACGTAGTCCGGTCCCCCTTTGTTTGTGACACGAGTGACAAATTGGACGATTGTCTTTTTGGCTTGGCTGTCGTTCCACGATGGCAAGGGGTCGGTGTCTTGCGCTATGCTGGGGAGAGCCGAGGTCAGGATAACCGCCAGTGCGACCACGGCCGAAATCATCCCATTCGTCATGGTTTTGCCATTCGATGTCGACATGTTTTCCCGCTCCTCTGGTCTTGATTTGCAGTGCCTTAGTAGAGCCGCAGTTCGTAACTCGATGCGTAAGCGAGGGAGAATCTGTAACTTGCGTAATTCCCTCGCTGACGCATCGGGTTTCGTCCCCGCGTGCATACCCTACTTCTTGATTGTGACAGAGCACTAGTCATAAATGTAGGCCGTCCG
>DUDC01000017.1:35454-44239 GCA_012959465.1 Planctomycetaceae bacterium | reverse complement strand
CGGACAAGTGGCCTTGTTCGACGGAAAATCGCTCAAAGGCTGGGTGCAAAAGGGAGGCGTGGCGAAGTTCCGAGTCGAGGGCAACTCGATCGTGGGACAAACGGTTGCCAACACTCCCAACAGTTTTCTCTGCACCAAAAAGAAGTACAGCGACTTTGTGCTCGAATACGAGTTCAAGTGCGACAAAACACTAAACTCGGGCGTGCAGTTCCGCAGTAGCGTGTACGATAAAGAAACGAAGGTCAATATTAGAGGAAAGGACAAGACGTTTCCCGCCGGTCGAGTCCACGGATATCAATGCGAGATCGACCCAAACAAACCCGCTAGGATGTGGAATGCGGGCGTCTACGACGAGGGGCGACGCGGCTGGTTGTATCCGGGCAAGAACGGAGGCGAAGGTGAGGCGTTTACCAAACAAGGCCAGAAGATCTACAAGAAGGAAGATTGGAACTCGGTAAAGATTGTTTGCCAAGGTGATCACATTCAAACCTGGCTCAACGAAGTACCGCGTGCCGATTTCGTCGACGACCTAACCGCCGAGGGCTTCATCGCTCTGCAAGTTCACGGAGTCGGCAAACGTCAGGACCCCATTGAGGTGCGTTGGCGAAATCTACGCATTCGCTCCCTGGTTGACTCGGATCGGTAGGCGAGTTGACTACAGATTGAGGTGGTCACGGAGGATTCGCATTACTTCGTCGACGACGGCAGGAAGCCCATGGACCTCTGTATGGCGGGCGCGGCTTGGTCGCTTGTCGACGGAAAAAACTCGCATGTCGTTATGGAGACGGGCATCTTCAACTTGACCGAAGATAAGGCGACCGCCTTGGTCCATTTCGGCGTCAACGAGCATCAAACGTGGGTCATGGTTCGACTCGACGATCCGAAGGACGAACCGACGCGATAGGATGTTGCCAGGCATTCGGACTTGAGCCGTAGGCGCTCGCCTGGGGTCTTGTGTATTTTTCCTGTGATGGAAACCGGAGGCTAGCGCCTCAGGATCACGGTGTCCAAAAGTTCAACGGAATGCACTTTAAGAAGTCGAATCGGGATGGTTTGCACGGCTGCGTAAACGGTTTGCGACAATAGTCGTTATTCGTGACACAAAATCGCGGGCTCTGTGTGCAAGGCACTGGTTTTCGGCAGTAGTTATCACAACTTGCACTATGGCATTGGAACGCCACGCACGGCACGGGCTTGCGGCAATAGTCATTGGGACAACCAAAACGAGCGTGAGTGTAATTTTTCGCCGGGTGATTCGCGCAGCATGCCGTCAGCGAAGGGTGTGCGCCATCAATTGCGGCGCACTGGGTGTAAGTCCCAAAAACCAGGAATCCAGCGACCATCGCAAATACACGTGTCATTTGATAGCCTTCTTCGTTGAGCCGTTCCACGAACACGGCAGTGCGTGTCATAAAGATTATGGTTGATCAATCTCTTCCGGTTCGATTGGTACTTCGGGCACTTGGTCGGTCACGAGTTCCGCACGATTCAACCTCAGTTCCCACCCGCCTCCAAGGGCCTTGTACACTTGGACTAAGCTGTTGGCCTGTCGACCTTGCGCCAACGCGAGTGCGTTCTGTTGTTCCAGTACCAAGGACTCCAGAATGAAGACCGCGGTGAAGCCAATTTTCCCGGTAGTGTATTTTTCGAGCACGACATCACGCGCATTGCCGGCTTCCTCGGCGCTAAGCGCAAGCCGGTCAACCTCATTCTTTGAATTCAGGAATTGAACGACGGCGTTCTCGGCCTCTTCGGCGGCTTTAAGCGTTGATTGTTGGTATTCGTTTACCAGCTGCTCAAACCGCAGATCCTGCACATCAATGTTGTTGACGATGCGTCCATAGTTCAAAATATTCCAATGAATGTCGGGGCCAACGGCGCCTGATAATGCCCGTCCACCAAACATGTCGGCAAACTGGTTGGCGTCGACAAAGATCGAACCAGTCACTGAGATCTGCGGTAGCAGATCGGAGACGGCAATTCCGATTTGAGCGCTTTGTGCAGCTAGCTCACGCTCAGCGCGACGAACGTCTGGTCGCCGCCTGACAAGATCCGCCGGCACTCCGAGTACGACCGAGGGCGACGGTGATGGAATGGACTGTGTCGCGTCGAGTAATTCTTGGAGTAAATGAGGAGGTTCGCCGAGCAGTATACAGAGTCGATTTTGAGCTACTCGCAGCGCCGTCTGCAGTGCGGGAATGATCGCTTCGCTTCGCCGCAGATTGGACAGTGACATCGGCAGGTCGATTTCCGAGTTTTCGCGCCCAGCCTCGCGTTGAAGTCTCGCAACCCGAACACTCTCCTCCTGCGTTACGATGTTTTCACGCGCGTACACTAGCTGTTGTTCGAAGGTCCGATACTCGATGTACGTTCCGGCCACCTCGGCGATCAGCAGAACGAGAGCATGATCGTAGTCTTCAATGGAGGCGTCCACGTTCGCGTCCGCCGCTTCAATTGCACGCCGAAAGCGCCCCCAGAAGTCCAGTTCCCAGAATAGTCCGCCCCCCAAATTCCACTGCGAAAAGTGCTTGTCGGCATAAGCCTGGTTGGATACCTGTTCGCTGAGTTGAAAATGTTGAAGGCTGCCGATCGCCTCTTGCCCTTGGGGGAATATTGAACCAGCGGCAATCCGACGTTGAGCTCGTGCCTCCATGACGCGAAGGCCGGCCGTCCGAATCGTGAGACTCTGGTCGTATGCGTCTTGAACGAGACGATTCAATGTCTCATCTTCAAACACGGTCCACCATTCGGCCAAATCACTGGAAGATCCTTCCAGAGCGGCATTTTCGCCGTCGATCCAGTCATCTGCGACAGGAACTAACGGGCGAGAGTAGGTTGGGCCGACCTTGAACCCATTTTCCATATACTCGCTCACAGCTGCGCAGCTGGTGAGCAAACTGGCAACTAGCAGTCCAAAGGCCGCGCGGCAGCAAGTTTGGTGAACCTGCATATCTTCCCCAGTGTTTCGAGAAATCCGTACATCCGGATTTATCGGCACAGCCCTACGCGCAGGATGAGCTAAAACCACTTTACTGCCTAGTGGCCGCGGGATCACGGTCAGGATATAGTAGCGCCAGGATAGGGACACGGACGGTCTCTACGCATGATGCCGGAAACGACGAGCTTTCTTTTACGGAGACTGCCCGATGAGATTCTGCAGGTTTTTAGCCATGGCCGGTTGGTTCACTAGCCTGGTCTTGGTTGGCGGTTGCAGCGACAAGGCCGAAGTGGCAGAAGCAAAAATTCGACCGGTCAAGACCATGCTTCTCGATGCTTCGGCATCGACGCAATCCCGTACCTATCCTGGCACGGTGAAGGCCTCTCAGGAAGTGACACTGGCTTTCCAAGTCGCCGGACCGTTGATCGAGCTGCCGTTCAAGGAGGGCCAAGAAGTCGAGAAAGGTGAGGTTCTGGCACGGATTGACCCCCGCGATTTCAAGACTCGCGTCGCCAAGACAGCGAGCGCGGTGGCTGAGGCGAGAGCCACTTTGGCCGCCATGAAAAGCGCGCGGCCCGAGGACATTCGACTGCTGGAGTCCCACATTGAAGAAGCCAATGCAGTCCTGACTGACGCGGAGAGCCGATTCGAGCGAGAGAAGAAACTCGTCGATAACAACGCCGGCAGTCAGGAACAACTGGACAGGGCGACGAAGGACCGGAACGTTGCCAAGATTCGAGTTGATACGGCCAATGAGGACTTGGCAAAGGCTAAGGCCGGCGCCAGACCAGAAGATATTGACGCGATGAATGCCCGTATCGAAGGATTCGAGTCAGATGCCGAGAATGCGGTAAACGCGTACAACGACACGCAGTTGCGCGCGCCAATTAGCGGAGTTGTCGCCGTTCGCTTGGTCGAAAATTTCGAACGCGTGCAAGCGAAACAACCTGTCTTGTTGCTGCAGAACATCGAGCAAATCGAGGTCGTGATTGACGTTCCTGAATCTGTCGCCGCTCGTGCCAAAAAAGGCAACACCCCCAAGCTCACGGCCGTTTTTGAAGCACTTCCAGGCCAGCAGTTCGAATTGGAAGTCAAGGAGTTCACCACGGAAGCTGACCCCGCGACGCAGACCTACCGTGCCACTCTGACGATGCCCAGACCGCTAGGAGCCAATCTGCTACCGGGTATGACGTGCCGCGTAATCCATGAAAGGCCGCCGGAAGCGGAGTCGGCCGAGGCGACTCAATTCAAGATTCCGGTGACGGCAGTGCTCGATGAGGACGGGAACCGCTTCGTTTGGATCATCAATGAGCAAAAAACCGTTCAAAAACGAGAGGTCGAGGTGCGTGAACTAACTGGTGAGAGCATTGGAACATCAGGCGATGGTAATTCCGGCTCGACGTCAGGAGTTATCCGAGTGACGGACGGACTTGAACGCAACGAGATGATCGCGATCTCAGGTGTCCATTTTCTTCGCGAGGGCGACAAAGTGCGTCCGGTTGCGGGAGCGTTTGGAGACCTGCTGAAATGAACATCGCTGAAGTTACAATTCAGAAGAAGACGATTACTCTCGTCTGCACGGTACTTGTATTCGTCGGAGGTCTCATCTCGTACGCGAGATTGCCGCGACTGGAAGACCCCGAGTTCACAATTAAATCAGCCGTCATCATCACACCCTATCCCGGCGCAACGCCACAAGAGGTTGAAGAGGAAGTAACGGACCTGATCGAACAGGCAACACAACAGCTGGGCCAACTTAAGGAAATCAAGTCAAAGTCAGAGCGTGGACTCTCGACGGTCACTGTCGATATCAAGGACAAATTCGACAAGCGCGCCCTGCCTCAGGTCTGGGATGAACTCCGTCGCAAAATTGGTGACGTTCAAAGCCATTTGCCGCCAGGCGCTGGCCCATCGTTAGTCAACGATGATTTTGGTGACGTCTACGGAGTCTATTACGCAATTACCGGTGACGGGTACTCTTACGCCGAGATCAAAAAGTACGCCGATTTCCTGCAGCGCGAACTGCTCCAAGTTCGTGATGTGAAAAAGGTCGTCTTCTATGCAACTCAGCCCGAAGCAGTTTATGTTCAGATAAGTCGGGAACGTCTGGCCCAGCTCGGTATTTCCCTGGAGACCATTTTTCGACTGCTGGCCGACAAGAACTTGGTCGTTAGCGCAGGATCGGTCGAGGTCGGTAGCGAGTACATACCCATCGACCCGGGATCTGCCTACTTGTCGCCTGAGGAAATGGCAGACCTGGTAATCAACGAAGCCGGGTCCGACACGCTGATTCGACTCGGTGACGTTGCGACGATCGAACGCGGATACCGTGAACCGTCACGAAATCGACTTCGTTATAGCGGCAATTCTGCGATCGGACTCGCCATCTCGACGGTATTGGGTGGCAACGTCGTTACCATGGGCGATGCGATTCAGGCCAAGTTAGAGGAACTTGACGGCCTCAGGCCAATTGGGATGGAGCTTCATGTTATCTCGATGCAGTCGGATTCCGTCAAGCAAGCAGTAAAGAGCTTCATTGTCAACTTACTCGAAGCGGTTGCGATCGTGGTGGTCACCCTACTACTGTTCATGGGTGTTCGCTGTGGGCTACTGATCGGATCGGTGCTCTTCCTCACTATTTGTGCCACGATGATTGTCATGGACGTCTACCAGATCGCACTTGAACGAATTTCGTTGGGCGCGCTGATCATTGCTCTGGGAATGCTGGTCGACAATGCGATCGTTGTTACCGAGGGGATGTTGATTCGAATTCAAAAGGGTGAAGAACCCGTGGAAACGGCAAAGTCTGTCGTTTCTCAAAATATCATGCCTCTCCTCGGTGCGACCGTCATCGCTGTGCTGGCGTTCGGGGCTATTGGTCTTTCCCAAGACAATACAGGTGAGTTCTGCAGGTCCCTGTTCACCGTGCTGTTGATTTCACTTTTGTTGAGTTGGGTCACTGCAATTACCATCACGCCGCTTTTTTGCGTCATGTTTCTCAAGGCGGATGATTCCGCAGCAGAAACGGACCCGTATGCCGGCAGAGTCTTTCAACTCTATCGTGGCCTACTTCTGCGGTGTATCCGTTTTCGTTGGGCGACCGTTGGCGTTGCCTTCGGTATTCTAGGTACGGCAATATTCGCTTTTCGCTATGTGGATCAGAGTTTCTTTCCGGCATCGACTCGGCCACAGTTCATCGTGGACTTCTGGTTACCGATGGGAACTCACATCGACACGACGGGGAAAATCGCCGGCAAGATCGAGGAACATTTGCGCAGTAAATACCCCGATGATGTGAGTGACGTAACTTCGTTCGTTGGACAAGGTGGTAGCCGATTCTTGCTCACGTACAACGCCGAACAGCCCGATAGTGGCTACGGGCAGTTGTTGGTTGACGTCAACGACTATCGAATCATCGACAGGATGAGTGGCGAGTTGCAATCGTGGTCGGAGGAGAATCTGAGCGACGCTACGGTCGGCGTCAAGAAGTTTGCACTGGGGCCCGGTGGTGGCGGCAAGATCCAGCTTGAGATCAGTGGTAGGGATCCCGCGGTTTTGTTCGAGTTGACGAACCAGGCGATGGACGTCATGAACGACGCGAATGCTCGGACAGTGCGGTCTGATTGGCGACAGCGCACGAAGGTTGTGCGACCCGTCTTGTCGGATGATCGAGCTCGCGCCACGGGAATAACAAATTCTATTCTGGCTACCACGATCGAGATGTCATTCCAAGGTGCAATGGCTGGACTCTACCGAGAAGGCGATTTGCTCTTGCCAATTATTGCTCGAGCACCAGATAGTGAGCGGGCCGATGTCGATAGCATTCGCGATATACAGGTCTACAGTCCGGTGGCGAGACGAACTCTTCCAATTCAACAGGTGGTGGCAGGATTTCAAACGGACTGGGAGTATCCAATTATTCGCCGGATCGACCGCCGTCGAACGGTGACGATCCATTGCGATCAGCGTACAGGCAATGCAAGCACGCTGTTGCAAAAGATTATGCCGACGATCGAAGCGATCGAGCTTCCGCCCGGATACTCGATTAATTGGGCGGGAGAGTATGGGGATTCGCTGAACGCGCAAGCCGGTCTTGCCGCGAGCCTTCCAAAATTCTTGTTGTTCATGGTTTTGATCGTAATTTTTCTGTTCAATGCGCTTCGTCAACCATTGATTATTTGGCTATGCGTCCCACTGGCGTTGATCGGTGTCTCGTACGGACTTCTTTTGACCGGGTTGCCCTTCGGGTTCATGGCGCTGCTTGGCGCATTGGCACTGACGGGGATGCTGATTAAGAATGCGATTGTGCTACTCGATCAAATTGGCCTGGAGATCCGCGAGGGGAAATCTCAGTTCGATGCCATCGTCGATTCGGGCGTTAGTCGAATGCGGCCGGTTTCCATGGCCGCATTGACGACAATTCTCGGAATGATCCCACTGCTGTTGGATCCGTTTTTTAATGCCCTGGCGATCACGGTCATGGCCGGATTGGCGTGTGCGACCGTGTTGACGTTGATTGTCGTTCCCGTCCTGTATGCCATCATGTTTCGCGTGAAGTGTGCGTCGTAGGATCTAGGGGTGCAGCTGTAGAGTTCGTAACCCGATGCGTCAGCGAGGGCTGTATGTTGCGTCATCCCTTACTGACGCTTCGGGTTACCTCTTTTCCGTGCCAACCCAGCTTTTTTCTGGTAAAATTTGCTTCTATCGTCCTCTCGCTGACGGTAGAATTATTTGACTTGCGCGCTGGCATTCGACAGCCCTTCCATGGGACGCGCATTTCAAGCAGCGCAGCGACAAACGGAACATCATTCAAATTCTAGACTTCAATTAGGTCACAGATACAAAGGTGGAATCCATGAGACAGTTTTTGACCCTCGCACTAATAGGATCTGCTCTCGTCACCACGGCGGAAGCACAATTTGAAGACTTGGCCAATAAGGTGCCGAGTTCTGCAAATATTATCTCGATCATCAACATTGAAAAAATCGAAGCGAGTTCGATTGGCGGTGATGAGAATGTCCGTGGTGAGCGGGAAAAATCCTACGCCGCGGGGTTGACCGCGATTCCCTCGGAAACGACTCGGCTTATCACTGCGGCCCAGATGGATTTTGAAATCAAGAAGCCAATTTGGCAGACGATTTTGGCAAAGATGTCGACACCCGTTCAAGCTGCCAGAATCGCCCGCAACACTGGCGGGAATCTCGACAACCTTTCGGGACTGCCGTCCGTTCTGTTACCGACCGACGCCTACGCCGTCGTATTCGATCAAAATACGGTCGGGGCGATGCACCCTGGCAACCGACAAATGGTCGCTCGCTGGGCCCGTTCGGCAGCATCCGCGTCGGCGCCGAGTCTGTCGCCTTATCTCACCGATGCGTTGCGATATGCCCAAGAGGTGGGCACGGAGATCATCATGGCGGTTGACCTCGACGCCGTAGTGCACCCGGAACGGATCGCCATTGAACTTCCATCGATGAAGTCGATTAAGGGCAAAGGCGTCAACATATCGAAGCTAACACGACAGTTGGCCTCAGTCCGTGGTGTAACTCTGGGCATTCGCGTCACGACGAAAGCCTATGGAAGCATCCGCGTCGATTTTAACGAAGACGTCAGCTCCACCGATTCGTTCGCCCTAGCATTGATGCTCGAGATTCTGGGCGATGCTGGCATGATGGTCGACGATCTTGACGCTTGGACGGGCGGAGCGAAGGGCAAATCGATCATTATGAAGGGTGAACTAAGTTCCGCGGGCACTCGGCAATTCCTCAGTCTGATTGACACCTCCTTCATCAATACACACCACCAAGCCGAACAGGCGGTTCAAGCCCAGAAACAAGATCCCGAGTC
>DUDC01000017.1:0-35400 GCA_012959465.1 Planctomycetaceae bacterium | reverse complement strand
CCGTCACGAAGTTGGTGGGTGACTTCAAAGAAAAGAAAAAGACTCGCAAGACCTTGGGCCAAATGGCTACTTGGATGGAACGCTACGCTGGCAAGATCGATAATCTGCCGATGCTGAACGTGGATCCCGATTTGCTCAGCTATGGGGCTTACGTGTCCAACGAATTGCGTGGCGGATCCGGTTCCATCCGGGGTGCGACCATGACGAATCGGGTCAAGCAGACTCAAGCGGTAGGTCAAGGCGTAAGCGGTTACTACAATCGCGACTACGGCTACGGTGGCTACTCCCGCTACGGGTATGGAAGCAGTTCAGGTACGTATTGGCGCCCCAACAACCTTAGCGAACAGCAAACTGTTCGTACGCAGATCAAGACGGCGACCAATGCCAAAGCGAATTCCGCTGCACTCGGTGCCATGGCTGGGATTGATCAAGCCACAGCCGAGATACGGCGCAGGATGACACAAAAATACAGTGCCGAGTTTCGATCGGGCGAGTAGTGTCCGAAAATTTGAGTGAGAATCGAGAGCCCCGGTCGATGACCGGGGCTTTTTTGTTCGCCATCAGTAGCCTCCGCCGAGGCTAGCTCTGTTGGGTCGATCTGACGTGGTTACCCAATGGTCGTTTTACAACAAACAGATATCGGCAACCAAACGAGGCCAACATGCGTCATTTGGATCAATGGGGTCAGGCGGACCTCAAGTTCGATTTCAGGCTCACCAGACAGTTTGGCGGTACGGGAGATCTGTATGTGAACGGTGTGAAAGTCGATACGACCGAGATGGCGCGGATGCACATCAGTACGTACTCGTTGGCCGAGACTTTCGATATCGGTATCGACTATGGTACCCAGGTCGCCCCGAACTACGCGGGCAGTCCGTTCGCGTTCACCGGTGAATTGGACCGTGTGACGATCACATTAACCGATTGATGGTCCTTCATCCCAACATGCTGGTCGCGTACTCGTTGCATGGTCCGCTCAGGCGGTTCACATTTTCTTTGGAGTCCGAATGAGATCCCATCGAAAGACACTTACCCTATGCTTCACGCTCGCGCTAGCTACCTCGACTCATGAGCAGACGACCGCGGTTCAAACGCGAATCGGCAAGTTGGAATTCACACACGACTTTGCGAATGGCATTCCGACCAAGATCCTCGCGCCGGGCCGATCTCGTCGTCAATGTCGACGGTTCCATTGACATATGCGTTGGGCCGAAAGCTGTAGTTGGATTTGAACACAACTGGATTCCATCCGTGCCAGGAAGGACGTGGTTCTGCTACTTCCGGCTTTACGCTCCAACACAGGTTCATTTCGACAAAGCCTGGACCTTGCCCGATTTTGAATTGGTGAAATAGTCTGTGGCATGCGGGCGGCATTGATTCGAATTGCAATGGCGACAAATGGACGCCTTCGACCTGGCGCGCCACGGTCAAGGTTGACATTGGCGTGGTGAAGGGAGTGCGACTCGGCTCAGTTCTTTGTTCTCCAGGTTCTTTGGACGACGGCGAACAGAAGTGCGGAACTCCAGCCAAACGCCAGCAACCCAGTCATGGCTTGGATAGCACTGAGCAATCGCCATGGGCCTTCGATGACGACGTCACCGTACCCAAGGGACGCGAACGTAACCGTCGAAAAATAAATGGCTTCTTCAATGGTATTTAGCGCGCGGCCGCTGACGAGCAGCAGGTAGGCGATGCCCCACATAATCACTTCCAGAATGTGCAGCGAAAGGAGAACAACGGCAGTAGTGCAGAGAGTCCTGAGTTGAGTCACGAACGAAATCGCCTCGGTTGATTCATGGGCTTCTGCGATTCTCCGCAACCGCACCAGCCACCACGCCGTGCCGACGGCGTGTGCGGCAATGGTGGCCATTGCCAACAGCAGTCCTACTAAGATCGAGTTCAACACGGTCCGGAGCTACCTCACTATTTGGCAAAGGACTAATCGCGACCGGGCATTTCAGCTTGAGCGGGTGCTTAAATGCGAATTGGACTATACTACTGCATCTCGTTTCAAGTTTCAAATTGCCGCAAATTCGCTCATGAACAAACCCAATGATCCCGGACGGGAAAATGAATTCGATTCGATGGATCCGGGAACGACCGGCGAAAGTCCCTTCACCCACACTATCGAGGCAGGTGATTTTTCGGTCGACACGTCTGTGGCGGATGGCAATCCAACCACGCACCACAACATACAGACGGTTGACCATGACGCGATTCAGTCTAGCGATTTGCTCAGGACGCTGGCGCTCGCCTGGAGCGGGACCAGCATCTCGAATGATGACCCGCACTTTACCCTTCAGGCCGAAACAAAACCACCAACGCAAGAGAAAACGACAAGTTCCGTTGAACTGCCACTGGCGGTCCGAGATCGCGACGTCAGAGAACTTAACAATACGTCAGATGCAATAGCGGACTATGAGATTCTCAAGATTCTCGGTGAAGGGGGCATGGGCGTTGTTTATGATGCTCACCAGACTTCGATGGGCCGAACGGTTGCGGTTAAAATGTTGAAGGCCGCGACGGTAGCAAACAAAAACTCTCAATTGAAGTTCTTGTCTGAAGCGGTGATCACCGCTGATCTGGCCCACCCGAACATTGTGCCCGTTTACGACGCCGGACGCTCGAGCAAGGGCGATCTTTTCTATGCCATGAAACGCGTGAATGGGACGCCCTGGCTGGACACCATTGAAGAGAACTCCGTCGAACAGAATATTGAAATTCTTCTTCGGGTTTCAGACGCTGTAGCATTCGCCCATGCAGTTGGCATTGTTCACCGCGATCTCAAACCAGAAAACATCATGCTGGGCGACTACGGCGAGGTCTTCGTGATGGACTGGGGCCTCGCTATCGCAACCAAGCAATACAGCAAGAACCTTGGCGTGATAACCGCCGGAATTGGTGGCACGCCAGCATACATGTCGCCCGAGTTAGCGATCGGTGACCTGTCGCGTATTGGTCCAGCGAGTGATATCTATTTGCTCGGCGCAATCCTGTACCAAATCCTGACCAATCTAGCGCCTCACTGTGGCGAGTCAGTCACGAAGTGTCTGATTTCGGCAGGCAGAAATGTCATCAGGCCAACGAAGAGGTCTGGCGAGCTGATGGACATCGCGCTGTATGCGATGGCGTCGGAACCAGGTGACCGTTTCGACTCGGTAAAGGACTTTCAAGATGCGATTCGGAGTTACGAAGTTCACTCTAACTCCTCCAGGATGGCTACCAGATCCATCGAAGAGCTTGCCAGCGCCGAACTGACGAACAACTATCGCACTTTTTCCAAAGCCGTGTTTGGCCTCGAAGAAGCAATCTCGATGTGGCCAGAAAATGAGATCGCTACCAAGAATCTGGCTCGAGCGAAAGTTGCCTACTCTATGGTAGCGTTGCAGAATGGTGACTTAGATTTGGCAACGTCGCTACTCGGAGGTGATGATGAAGGCAATCTCGTTCTTGACGAGGAAATCGCGATTGCGCAGCAAGTGGCAACTAGAAAACGGTTGCTTCGCAGGCAACGTCAGGCATTCGGCGTGTTGTGTGCTGGCATCGGAGAACTGCTGATCGTCGGCGTCGGCGTAACCATGTGGCTTCGCTCCAACGCCCTCAACCTGGCTAACCAGCAAGGCCCAGCGGCACGTGAGTCCAATCGGTGCTTGGGTGGCGTGCAAACATCTCTGGGAGCACTGCGAGGTTGGGTTGCCTTAAATGACCCAGCGTTTCTCAAACAAAGAAAATCGGCGTGGGACGATGAGATCATCCCCTCGTTGGAAGAGCTGAAGACGCTAGCAGCCGATTCAGCGAGTGACAAACGAGAACTTGCCGCCATCGAGAGGCTATTGGAAGACCTGCGAGAAATGCAGTGGTGGATCGAGGATGTTGCACAATCACCAGGCAACCGTCCAGCACTTGACGCATACGCTTTGGACGTGGAACCCTTGGCAAATACCATCTTGAAGGTGGCGGCCGAAATGGGCGATCGTCTCGTGGATCGCGATGCCAGCGATACGGCTCTGTTGACGACGCTCTCGAATTTCCGCGCTCACTTCGCGATAAGTCAAACTCAGCTATTGGCCTATTTGAACCTGGGTGAAGAGATTTCTCTTCACGCCTATCGATCGCAACTTGGGTTGGTTAATTCGTCCTTAGAAAAACTCTCTTCCAGCGGATCGTTGGGCGATTTTCAAGTCGACGGTCTGGTTGATTGGCTAGAGGCAGAACTGCCCAATCTCGACCGAATCGCGGCTCGAGCGATTCAAATACGTAGTTCGCCCTCGTGGAACACTGCACAGCATTATCTTCGCACTGAGGCCGTTCCGGTTAGCGCCCTCGTCACCACTCAACTCGAAACGATCACGGTTCGGAACAGTAAGGCGATGGTCAATCGAAGTTCGCGTGTCTCCACCATTAGCAATTTTTCCTGCATTGTCTCTGTCATTCTCGCAATAGCGGCGTTTGTTTGTAGCTGGCTTGTGCTCAAGAATTCAAAAGTCATATCAAGGAGAGAATCGTCGAATGCGATGTCGACATAAAATCGTTTTGACGTCTGCTCTTGCGTGCAGTTTACTCACGTCAGCCGTAGTCGTAGGGCAAGGTGCGGCCGGCCCCAACGAGTCTGGCAACACAAAGTTGATTGAACCGCCAGACGTGTACGTTCTTGTCATGTTAGTGCATGCGGAGCTCGACCTCATTCGCGTGGAATTAGGTAAACCCGTTAACAGACAAGCTGATCTAAGAGTGGAAGAGGCCGCACCAAGGGACGTCTACTTCCAAGCCGTTACCATGTTTCGAAAAGCAGAACGGTTTTGCTACGAACAGACCCGCGAACACAATGAGATTCCGGAGATTCCAAACCGCGATCTCCTACCTGCGGATGTCTATGAAATGGTCGATGGTGCTCTACTGCGAATCCGCTGTGTAAAACACAGGCTGAATACTCCTGAAAGAGCAGTCGGAATCGAAAGAGATGATTCAAAAACACCGACAGATGTTTTCAAAGCGATCGTCCAAGCGAACCGGACATTGAATATACTGATGCAGAAGAAGTTTTCTCCCAGTGACGTTTACCAAGAAGTGACTCTCGCGATCGGCTATGGGGCTAAACTTCTAGAGGAGTTTCCAGGCACAACGAGAATTCCAGATGATCCGACTTTCGAACGGAAGAAAAAACCGTCCGATGTCTACGAACGCCTCGTTCGATGCTCACGCAAGCTCAGGAAGATCGCGGAGTCCTCTGGCCTGAAAATGATTGAACTCGCAGAGGACGAAGAGACGGTGTCTGTCGCGCAACCGAGCGATGTGTACGATATCGCGTCGCTGGTAGTTGCCCAGTTGGTTCACCTTCAAAATCAAATCGCGGGTAGTACGCCGCCCAGAGCCGTGTTTAATCCCGGCCTAAAAATTCCGTCGGATGTCTATCAACGAGTCGGGATCCTTGAAGCCCAGCTTGATCAACTAGAAAGCGAGAGCAGCAACAACCCCGATTGGCTAAAAACAGGAAAAAACTGATATCGAAACCCGAGTCTAGGGGATTTATGGTTGGCAATCTTGGCTGCAGGCGGACAAAAACGAAAAGGCACACCAACAGGAGGACTTTCTCGTGCGATCTTCAGCCATGGCACATCAACGAGATCAACAGCTCAACCGCCAACAGATCGAAATGCTAAAGTTGGGATTACTGACCGTTGGAACGGGCGTGACCGATCTGTGGGAGGTCGGACTTGTCCCTCGGCAAGGGACATATGGACCTCCCACGACGGTGCTCGTGCCCGCGGGAAACAGTCGAGCGGCCACCCACATCGCCTTGCAACGGAATCCCGCGTACGTGTTTTCCGGAATCCGCAAGATCAAACCGCCGAATTAGGAAGAGGTGAGTTTTGATTCACTGGCTTCCGGTCACTCAGACGCTATCCAAAAACTCACGACAGTGGGACTCAATACGGTTGTACGTCGTTCAAGTCAATTCTATTAAAAAGCGGTGACAAGTCACCGCACTCCAAACTTTGGCGGGTATAAAATGCCACACCCCCCTGCCCTTTTGTTGCAAAGTGATCATGGATCATGAATCGATGTCTGGCCATTTTTGTGGTGCTAAACCTGGCCGTTAATGTTGTTGCGGACGAACGGAAGCCCGGTGCGTCGTCGCCCGCGCGATTTTCAGCCAGCGAGATTAGTCGACTCATGACGCGGCTCGTCAAGGAGTCCAAAATTGCCGGAGCTCAGGTGGCGGTCGGTTCGATTGACTCACCGATGATCTTGAAGAGTTTCGGCGTACAAAGCGTCGAAACTAATAAGCCGGTGGACGACGATACGCGCTTTTGCATCGGCTCTTGTTCGAAAATGTTCGCGGCCGCGGTTATTTTGGCTCTGGAGTCAGAGGGGAAGGTGAAACTTGATGTACCCATCGACCATTGGCTGGCTGAGTTTTCCGTGTTGGAGATCGAAGGGGCTGGCAAAGCGCCTCGAGCTCCAACGCTCGGCGAGTTGCTGTGTCACCGTTCCGGGATCTACACGCAGCGAAATCGCCTGACATCTACACAGACTCGCTGGATACGAGATTTTAAGTTGTCGTTGTCCGAGTCCGTAACGGGTATCGGTGCCGAACGGTTGATTGCCAGGCCCGGAAGTCGGTATGCATATAGCGGTGCGGGTTATTGTGTGCTCGGTCGAGTAGCGGAGGTCGCTGGTGAACAGCCGTTCGACGAATTGTTGTCGAGACACGTTTGTCGACCGTTGGATCTTGCCGCAACATCCTACTTTGTTCCAGCTGGCCATGACAATGTCGCCGTCGGTCACCAACTGGCCAATGGGAAGTTGATTGTCTCCAAGTCGACACCTCACTTGCTGGGGAATCGTCACAAGTTGGTGTTGGTTGGAGGCAGTATCTACTCTCCAGCGCGTGAGGCCGCGAGTTTCGCTCAAATGATGATTGGAAAAGGCACCTTGGGTGAGCGAAGAGTTTTAAGTCAATCCAATTGGCAGCAGATGACCACTGCTCGGACATCCCAAGATGTCGGAGGATACGGTTTCGGTGTGAAAATAGTCACGGACAAGGCATCGGGTGAGAGATCGATCTTGTCACACGGCGGGGCATTGAGCGGCTATTTCAGTTATATGTTGATGGACCTGAGGACGAAGAGGTTCGGCGTCGTCAATTACACGGGTGGTCGTCACGGGCCGGAGGTGGCGACAGCACTTCAAGCGTGGGTCAGTTCGCCACGCTAGCAGTTGCCGCGAATGCGGCCGAGGCATGTAGCCGTGGGTGCCAGCCCACGGAATACGTTCGATGTGGGCAGCAAGTCGGGCGGCGCATGTTAGCCAGCGTCCCGCTTCTGTCTGTTGGTCGGGACGAGAGCCTGAATGCAATGGCGAAGCCAGTGCCACACATTTTCAACACGAACCTAATCGCACACACGTCGCGGTTCGAGTAGCATTAGGGCGTCGAATTTCATCTGTTCTGCCAAATGACAGGAGCTGTCTAAATGTTTCACTATCGACGATTTCGGACCACCATATGTCTGCTGATCATGATGGCAAGCATCGGCGTGGTCACTGCTGCTGACTTCAATACGCCGGTCGGCACGATGGAATTGGAAGACGGCGACACGCTGGTCTTCCTCGGTGACAGCATTACGCATCAATGCCTGTACACTCAATACGTCGAGGACTTTTTCTACACTCGATACCCGGGTAAGCGAATTCGGTTTCACAACGCCGGCGTGGGCGGAGCCAAAGCATGGGATGCTCTGGAGCGATTTGAGATTGATGTGGCAGCGTACAAGCCAAAATACGTGACAATTCTGTTGGGCATGAACGACGGTCGCTATCAGCCCTTTGACGCGGCTATTTTTGAGACCTACCACAAAGACATGACTGAAGTTGTCGAGCGGATCAAGGGTTGCGGCGCGGTGCCGATTTTGATGACTCCAACAATGTTCGATTCTCGCGCTGCGCGACTCGGCAAACGACAACAGGCCCCTGCTAAATTGGAATTCTACAATTCGGTCTTGGCCTACTACGGCACATGGCTTCGTGAAGTAGCTGTTGTCAATGGTTATGGTTTTGTTGACATGTACAGTCGGCTCAACAACTTGACATTGGTCGAACGTAAGACGAATCCCGAATTCACCATGATTCGTGATTCGGTTCATCCCGGCGCGGCGGGACAGATCGTGATGGCCTTCTCGATCATCGAGGATATGGGCTTACGTAAGCCGTTGTCGAGTATTCGGATCCTTCACGGAGATAAGGGACAAGTGACGGCAAGAGCGAGCGGCGGAAAGGTCAGCGAACTGAAGCTGACCGACGAACGACTCGAGTTTACCTGGACCGCCGAAGGACTACCGTGGGTTGTGCCGGACGATGCTCAAGTGGGTGTCGATCTGCTGCATCTCGGACACAAGGCGAGTCGTGAGGCGCTCGAGATTCACGTCCTTCCTCCCGGACAGTACGAGCTGACCATCGATGGAGAGACCATCGGCACGTATCAAGCGAGTGCCTTGGCTCGACACATCGAACTGCAGGGGACGTCGAATACACCCCAATACCAGCAGGCTTTGCAAGTGGCCGCGCTCAACAAGGAGCGAAATGCGGGCCCGGTTCGCAGCATGAGAGGTCAATGGTCACTCTTTCAACGCTATGCACGCGCCCGAGAGCAGTTAAAGCAGAGCCCGGAAAATGCTCAGCTCGCTAAGCAGGTCGAAGACCTCAAGGCCAAGACGGTTGGTATGGAAGTCCGTGTGCGGCAATTTGAACGCGCAGCACGCGAAATCGAGGACAAGATCTTTCAAATCAACCAACCCAGGTCGCGTCGTTATGTACTGCAACGCCCGGTTGGTGCCACTTCGAATTGACGTCGGTAGTTGGCTCGATCGCCAATGGAAGTTGGTACAATCGCGGGCAGAACCGCAACGCTCGATGCGACAAGAAGTGATCGCACTACCAGTCACTTGATGTATTGCAAAAGGATCGTGCTATGAATCGTCCGCCCACACGTCGTGATTTTATTGCCCAATCGGCCGCTGTCGGGTTTGGATTGCCGCTGGTGATTCCATCGACAGTGTTTGGCGCCAACGAGCGTCTCCAAATCGCCGGTGTCGGTGTGGGAGGAAAGGGCCGTGGCGACATCGCCAGCACATCCGTTGGCCAGGCCGTTGTGGCGATATGCGACGTGGACGATCGAACGCTGGCAGCGTCCGCATCACTCTATCCGAGTGCCAAGAAGTACAACGACTGGCGTAGGCTGCTCGACCAGAAGGACATCGATGCGGTGACCGTTTCGACTCCCGATCACATGCATGCGCCGATCGCCGTTTCGGCGATGCAGCGTGGAAAGCACGTCTACGTACAGAAGCCACTAGCGCACACGCTCTATGAGGCTCGGCAAATGCGGTTGATTGCCAAGAAACATGGCGTCGTCACACAGATGGGAAATCAAGGGCACAGCGGAACGGGCTACATGACTTTGGTGAAACTGATTCAATCCGGAGTGATCGGCAAGGTAAAGGAAGCGCACGCGTGGTCGAATCGCCCAATTTGGCCGCAGGGTGTGGAACGGCCCCAGGGAAGCGACCCCGTGCCCGACCATTTGCATTGGGATCTCTGGCTGGGAGTCGCGAAGGAGCGACCGTTTGTTGGCCCACAACCGGGCCGAAAAAAAAATCGAGGTGTCTATCATCCATTCAACTGGCGAGGTTGGTTGGATTTTGGAGTCGGCGCACTCGGCGACATGGGGTGCCACATCATCGATCCGGTCGTCTGGAGCTGTGGCCTCGGTTCGCCAACGGCCGTTCGTTCGTCCGGTCCCAAGCCGAATGACGAGACGTTTCCTAATTGGGGAATTATCACTTACGAGTTTTCCGGGACGAAGCACACGGCTGATTCGCTAAACGTAACGTGGTACGACGGTGGCAAGAAACCGGACCAGGCTCTCTTGCCGGCTGACGAACCACCGCTTCCGGATAACGGCTCCCTATTCGTCGGTGATAATGGGGTTTTGCTCTGTCGTAACGGCGGAACACCTCAGTTGTTTCCCTCGTCCAAGTTCGCGAAGACCGAGATCGCACTGGTGCCAGCCCACGACCACTATCTGGAGTGGACCAACGCTTGTAAGGGGCAAGGGAAGACGACCTCGCACTTCGACTATGCCGGTCCGTTGACTGAGACGGTCTTGTTGGGAACCGTCGCTATTCGGTTCCCGAACCAACGGTTGGAATGGAATTCCGAGACGATGAAGTTCCCGAATCTGCCGGCGGCTGACGCATTCGTGCACCACGCGTATCGTCAAGGCTGGGACGTAGACGGCCTGAGCGGCTAGATGGTGTTCGGTGTTCATTCGGAGCAGGAGCAGGAGCAGGAAAAAGATGCAGGAGCAGGAAAAAAATGGGCGGGAAATCCCCACCGGTCCTGTGCCGGTGGAATGGGGTTTGGCAACTACCACAAACAGCGAACCCAAAATGGCATCATGAGAAAAACGCTCTTTGTCGCGGCCTTGATCTTGCTCACGGCTTCGATCGTTCAAGGTGAACAAAAACGCCCCAACATTCTCTGGATTGTGGGGGAGAACTTTGCCTTGGATCTGGGTTGTTACGGCGAAAAACTTGTCGCGACGCCCAATCTAGATCGGCTGGCCACGGTAGGCGTGCGGTACACCAAAGTCTATTGCACTTCACCCGTTTGCGCCCCCAGCCGTTCGGCATTCATGGTCGGCATGTATCAAACGACCACCGACACGCATCATATGCGGTCCCATCGCGACGACGATTTTCGTTTGCCTGCCGGGGTGCGACCGATCACTCACCGTCTGCAGGACGTCGGCTACTTTACCGCCAACATCAAGACGATTGGCGAGCGAGTGGTCGGCACGGGCAAATTGGACTTGAATTTCGTCAACGAGGGAAAACTCTATCAATCCGACGACTGGGACAAGCTCAAAGAAAATCAGCCGTTCTTCGCGCAGATTAACATGCCCGAGGCAGAGTACGACATCTACGATCGCAAATCAGCTGAGAAACTGCGAGTGAAATGGGTTGGAGAAGAATGGCACCCGCAAGTTGCAACTCCCGAAAACGTGACGCCCCCGCCGTACTATCCAGATCATAAGATCGCGAGAGAGGAATGGGCGAGGTACTTGAACTCGGTCTCAGGCACCGACGTGCGGATCGGATGGATTTTGGAGCAGTTGAAAAACGATGGGCTGGCGGACAACACGATCGTGATGTTCTTCGGAGACAACGGGCGTTTGGAAGCGCGAGGCATCCATTGGCCGTTCGACTCGGGGCTCCACGTGCCCATGATCATTCGCTGGCCGCGGAATCATGCGGCGCCCAAACAGATTCAGCCGGGCAAGGTCGACAGCCGCGTGATCAGTTTACTGGACATCACCGCCACTACTTTGTGGATGGGCGGAATCGAGCGCGCCGCCGGTATGCAGAGTCGACAGTTTCTCGGCGACGATGCGGATCCGCCCAGATCGTTTGCTTTCGCTGCTCGTGATCGAATCGACGAAACACAAGTCAGGATGCGATCTGTTCACGACTCGCGATACCACTACATTCGCAACTTCACTCCAGGTGCCGGCTTCCTGACGTTGAATCGGTACAAGGAAAAGTGTTTTCTGGTCAAGCCACTCATGCGGCAATTGCATCAGCAAGGAGAACTGACCGGACCCGCGGCAGACTTGATGGCTCCCTTCCCCGACGAGATGCTGTTTGACACTCATGCTGACCCGCACGAGATTCGGAACCTCGCCGGCTCCGGAAAAGCGGTACACCGCGAAGCGCTGATTCGCCTGCGGACAGCACTCGACACGTGGATGACAGAGACCGGAGATCGCGGCCACATTCCCGAACCGCCCGGCGTCGTCGAACCATTCGTGAAAGAAATGGACGCCTGGTTCGGTACACCCAAATGGGCCAGGTGAACAACGCACCGATAACGGACGAGTTGATCCTTTCGCCGCAGGCAATCGAAGCGGTGGATAAACTTGCGGTGGAATTCGAGGTGGAGAGTTCGGAATGCGGTGAGGCTACGGTCGACGAGCCCGAGGCAAGCTTGAACAAGCCACGCGAAGCTGAAAGCGAGTCGAACCGTTTTGATCGCGAGTTCACACCCGAAGAGTGGGAAGTGGTCAAAGAGCTTCAAGCGACGGATCGTAAAGTTCGCAGTCACGAGATGGCCCATTTGGCGGCAGCCGGGCAAAACGCGACAAGCGGAGCCAGCTTTGACCTGCAGAAAGGCCCGACGGGCCGCAGTTATGCAGTTGCCGGAGAGGTCAGTATCGACACGTCGTCGGTGGAAGGTGATCCTGAGGCGACGATCCGCAAGGCACAGATTTTCCGTACCACCGTACTTGCTCCAGCTAGCCCTTCTTCACAGAACCGGCCAGTGAATCTGGCGGTGAATCCGTTCGGATTGGCGCATTGGTCGATTTGTTGGGATAGAATTCGACTACAATGCCAATACGTAAACTGCGGTGGAAAGTGGCCGTCAAGGTCGAGAAACAATGTCAGCAATATACGGCGGAGAATTTCTTGAAGTCTCGGCTTGTTTTTCTTGTGCTAATCGGTAGAATGCGAGTTGCGGCTGGAGTAGCTTGAACCAGTTGTGTCGAGCAATGCCGCGAAGCATAGTTTTTTATTTGAATCGGATTGATGATGGCTGAAGGTACAATCAAGAAGTTGACGGACAAGGGTTTTGGTTTCATTGACACTGGGACCGGACAGGACATGTTTTTTCACATGTCGAATGTCGAAGGAGTAAGTTACGACGAACTCCAAGAAGGACAGCGAGTGTCCTACGACGATGGACATGGACCCAAAGGGCCACGTGCGGAGAATGTCCGGGTGATCTAAGCCATTGTGACATTTTGACGAATTCTAAAGCCGGCGAAAATCGCCGGCTTTTTTTTGTATCTGCTCTAGTGAGTCATCTCGCCTTTGTCGCGCCTGTTGGGATTTTCCCTGAACGGAAAACTGAGGCTAGCGCCTGCGGCTCAGTTCATTGTCTTGGTTGGATTGTGTTATCATCGCCGAGAACGACGATTGGTTTCGCGTCGTCCTACTTCGACTAGGAGTCGTCTCATGTGCCGTGTCGCAACTCTGTTCGCTGCGTGTGCTGCCGTCGCCTGCATCATGCATGCCGAAGCACGGGGACTCGAAGAACACGACCACTCCGGTCACGAACACGTCACGTTTAGCAGGCAATCGGTGCGAAGTGGGCGTTGGTCGGATGCAAATACATGGCAACCGACTGGTGTTCCGCAAGCGGGCGATCGCGTTCTGATCTCTCGAGGCACTCGGGTCGAATACGATGTTGACAGCCGTTCGGTCATTCGCCTTGTTCAGGTCGTGGGGACCTTGCGGTTTGCCCGCGATCGAGATACCCGTCTTGAAGTCGGTGTGCTTAAGGTGCAGAGCAGCGATCACTGCTCTGAGAGCGGATTCGCCTGTGACTTCGAGGGCGCCAATGCTGCTGGTGAACCGCAACTGGAAAGGACCGGCCCAATACCGACGCTTGAGGTTGGCACACCTGAGCAACCGATTCCGGCCGAGTTCACTGCGCGAATCCGCTTGCACTACCTCGATGGATTCGACAAGAACGACGCCCCGGCGCTGGTTTGCTGTTCCGCTCGGCTGGACCTCCACGGGACACCATTGAATCGCACGTGGGTGAAACTCGATCGGGACGTGAACGCGAATGACGGAATGGTTGTCCTTTCTGAGGACGTAACAGGCTGGCGCGTCGGTGATGAAGTGATTGTCACTGGATCGAAACGAGGCAACTTCCGCAGTTCCTATCGTAATGACGAGGACGCTGTCCGTACCGAAGAACGCCGAATCGCGAAGATTGATGGTCGCATCCTGCATCTGGACAAGCCACTTCTTTATTCACATTACGGTTCCGGAAACTTTCGTAGCGAAGTGGCTAATCTCTCTCGAAACGTGATAGTCGAGAGCGCTGAGCCGCAAGGAGTTCGCGGGCACACGCTATATCACGCCTACAGTCAGGGCGGGATCAGTTACGCCAGGCTCGCACATCTGGGTAAGGAAAATGTCCTTGGCCGATACGCCGTTCATTTTCATTTGGTCGGCGACACGATGCGAGGTAGCCAACTATTGGGACTAGCGGTCGTCGATTCGCACAATCGTTGGGTCACAGTGCACGGCACGGAATACTTGATTATTCGCGACTGCGTTGGATACCAAAGCGTCGGCCACGGCTTCTTCTTGGAAGACGGCACAGAGGTGTTCAACTTGTTTGATCGAAATTTGGGCGTCCAGGCGTACCGCGGAAAGCGGTTACCCAAACAGGTGCTACCCTTCGACCCAAACGACGGAGCCGCTTTCTGGTGGTCGAATGGCCGCAATACGTTGGTTCGCAACGTCGCCTGCGAGAATGACCGTTACGGTTATCGTTACGACAGTCAGAAACGAAGCAATTTCGACAGCCATCTGCCGGTCCGTATGCCCGATGGCAAGACTGAGGTCGTCGACATTCGTGAACTGCCGATTCACCGGTTCTCCCAAAACGAGTCTCACACCGAGGGTCTGTACGGTTTTGCAATGGCCGGATCTGACGGCGTGGGACCCGACAAGCGGCATCCGCATCACTTAAATGACTTGAAGGCGTGGCACGTTCACTACGCATTGCGGCTTCAACTGCCAACGATGCTGGTCGAGAACGTCACGATCGACCACGCGGCGTACGGGATCTATCGACCCTGGTTCGAGAATCATGTTTACAAGAACCTCCGCATCGCCGCCACTGGGGCCGAGCCGTTCAATCGTGGCCTCGACGATCGCAGCCAACAACATGGAACGATCACCGTTGACGGGTTGACCTTCTCGGAGATGGGTTACGGAGGACAAATGCCTCTGATTCAAATCAGCGCCAATAATGTTCACGGTGACGCCGAATCGCATTTCCGAGACGTGAAAGTTCTGGGTCGAACCCGCGATGACCGCTGGCCACTGCTCAACCTCGGCGGAGGGCCTCGATTGAAGCCGAGCACGTCGAAAGGCGTACCATTTTACATTCACGATTACTACGGCAAGGGTCGGCACGCAAGAGTTGTCAGCACTCGGGCCATGGATCTACTTCGCGATGGTAACAAGTACAGACAAGACCCACCGCTCACCGGTGACGAATCGGTCGTTGCCGAGGTCACCGATGTTGAGTTTCCCAAACTGCTCGATCCGACCGATGACATTGGGCCGGTGACAGTCATTACAGCGATTCAGAGGGATGGTGGCAAGTTGATAATTCGCGGAATCTCACATGACAACGGGAAAATCTCGAAAGTCCGCATCAACGGAAAGGCGGCGGTGCTACGACAGGTGACCGAAGGTCTGAGCGATTGGGAAATCGTCTTACAAACGGAGCCTACCATCATTGTGGCCCAGAGTATTGACGATGCTGGCAACGGCGAGATCACCCCACACGAAGTGCGTTTGCAGGCAAAATTGCCTGCGGTTGCAGTGCGTTGAATGCAAGGGCGGCAAATCTCCAGCAGGAAAGAGGCGTCGATGTCAGCTGTATCAACCAATAGAGTTCGGAAATGGGTCACGGTGATCATGTTGGTGATCTTTGTGACTTCGCTGGTCGGTTGGTTTGTTCAGCGTGACAAGTTGCCAGGTGCCATTCGAGTCTCGACCGGAGAAGTTGGCGGGCTGTACTATCGAGTTGGCACTGCGATTGAGGAGTCGTTGCAACGGCGAACGAATCGTCGCGTGGCCATCAAGATGTCGCACGGATCGGAAATGAATATCGAGCGTGTTGCGAAAAGAGAAGCCGAATTGGGGATCATGCAAGGAGGATTGATTCCGAGCGACGACCTCTCTATTGTTAGTCCTCTATTTCCAGAATACGTATTTGTAATCGTGAGAAAGACCAGCAACATCGACACCATGTCGGACCTGTCAGGGAAGGCCGTCGCCCTTGGGAAGGACGGATCAGGAAGTCGAAATAGCGCACTGGTGGTATTGAAGCACTACGGCATACGTGGCGACGAGTTAGAGCAAAACCGTAAGCACTTCACTGCGCTGATGGACAACGGTTCCACGCTGGATGCCGCGATTGTGACAGGTGGCATCGCGCATTCAGATATTCAGAGCCTCTTGACCACTCACGAATTTAATTTGTTGCCGATTCACAGTGCGCCGGGGATAGAACTGTTGGATCCATTCCTGCGAAGTGCACAGATTCCGCGAGGCCTTTTTGCCGAGAACCCTCCCGTTCCGGCCACGCCGATTCCGACCATTGCCACCACGGCCTATCTGGTAGCCCGTCAGGACGCATCGGATCGTCTTGTTGAAGCTGCGTTGGATTCGATCCACGAGGAGAACATGCGGATTCGATTTCCAACCCTAATTCCTCGTGAGGAGGCATCAACGTGGGTTGTCACGCGAATGCACCCGTCCGCGCAACGCTATTTCAATCCGTCGGACGATATCGGACAATTTGTTTCGGTGATGCAGTCGCTCGTTGCCACCAAAGAACTGCTGTTTGCCATGGGTGCAGGGATCTACCTTATGTGGGTGCGATGGCGGCGGCTGAAGGAAGACGAGTCGGATGAGTTACTCAGTAGGCAAAAAGAGCACCTTGACGAATTTCTTGAAAAAACGTTGGAGATTGAACGAGCGCAAATGGAAACAGAGGATCCGATCCAACTAAGAGCGTACCTGGATCAAGTAACTCGCATCAAGCTCAAGGCACTGCACGAATTCACCGAAGAGGAGCTTCGTGGTGATCAGTCATTCACCATTTTTTTGGATCAGTGTCGTAGCATTATTACCAAGATCCAGATGAAGATCTTGTGGCAGATTACTGATCAATCTAGCGGCCGGCACTAGGCTCGTGGATTTCGGCCTGCGGACACCAACCAATGTGTGGCACTGGCTCTGACAGTGTCTTTGCGTTGCTCTGCAAACACAGGCAGAGCCATTGCCACACATTCGCGGGACGAACGTCCCCGCCCCAATTTACTCGTCGTCTGATTTTCAGGCGACGTCGGATTTCCATTCTTCGATCGCCATCTTCATTGTGATCGCGCGTTGAGGAAACTGGTCGACAAGGTTGTTTCTCTCGCTGATGTCTTGGCTCAGGTCGTACATCTCAACTTTGTCTTTCTTGGTGATCATCTTCCATTTTCCGTCTCGCATGGCCGTGCCCAGTTTGGGTTCATAGCCAAAGAACACTTGCCGTTCCGGCAGGCGGTCACCACGCAGCAGAAGTTGACGAATACTGATTCCATCTAGTCGGCGTCTCGCAGGCATGTCGATGTTTACCAATTCCATAAATGTCGGCAGCAGATCCATTGCCATCGTCAGCTCATCCGTTGTCGAGCCAGCCTTGATCACACCGGGCCACCAGGCGATCGCGGGCACGCAATGCCCGCCTTCGTAGTGGCTGAACTTCCCGCCGCGAAAAGGTTTGTTGGAGCCCGCCCCTATCGCGCCGTTGTCGGAGAAAAAGAAAATTAAAGTACGATTTGCCATGCCTCCACGTACGACGGCATCGATGATCTCACCGATTCCCTTATCCATTTCTTCGAGCATGATCTTGTACTTAGGACGAATCCTCTCCCGACTCCACTGCTCGGACTTGGGAATCGGCTTGCGATTTTCGGGCGTGTCGGCTGGCGTCTGAAACGGGAGGTGAACAGCCTCATGCGCGACGAGTAGGAAGAACGGATCCGATGTGTTCCTCTCGATGAACTGCACGGCGTTTCGCGTAATCAAGTGCGTCGAGTAGCCCGGTTGGTCTTGTTTGACGAGTCCGTTCATCCAGATGTTTCTGTGGACGTGGTAGTCGATGTACCCGTCCAGATACCCGCGAAAGTGATCGAAACCGTGATGGATAGGATTGTATTGTTGTTCGGTGCCAAGGTGCCATTTTCCAAACAAGGCTGTTTGATAACCACCTTGTTTCAAAAGCCGAGGAATTGTCAATTCCTGTGGGTTCAATCCAGGCGTGTCGAGGTGTCGAGCGACTACATCCACAATACCGACTCGCTGCTGATATCGTCCGGTCAAGAAACCCGCCCGGGTTGGACTGCAGACCGAGCTATTAGAATGAAAGTCCGTAAAACGCAGCCCTTCCGCCGCCAAGCGTTCCAACTGCGGAGTCACAACCCAGCCGTCGTAAACGCTCGTGTCTCCGTAGCCTAGGTCGTCTGCCACGATCACGATAATATTGGGACGGTTCGGTGCCTCTTTGCTGATCGCCACGTCGACGAAGACCGCTAGGGTGATCATCCATGCGATCGCTGCTGCGGTGGTTCCACTGTTGGGCAACACGCTCGTTACTCCTTTCCGCTCGGCAAGAGTGTTTTCTGAATGGCTCACCGGTAGGCTTTCGGCTTCTGGGGAATGACCTTGAGTTTTTCATAGTTGAAGCCACTTTCCAGGGGTTGGTAATCACCAATGATATCGACGCTTCGCTCGGCTTGAATCTGATCTTCCATTCGCAGGCACCAGTAGGCAGCGTTGATTGTCAGGCGACGCAGTCCAGCATTCTGGTAATCTCTCGCGCTCCCCATCGTGACATGAAACACTCGCGCTGTTTTACCCGTCGCGCCTGTCCAGCTCTTCGTCCAGGCGACAGGCAACGGCACTTTTTTTGTGTTGACTCCATCGGTCGGCGATCGACCCAACAGAGGCTGCCCATAGACAAGAGCCTGGCATTCCTCCGGTAGACTCTTCTCCTTTGGGTAAGTCCGGTAGACATCTGAAGGCCCCCAAATGTCCTTGACGCCGATGAGAATCGGATGGTCCTTCCTTGCCTCCACCAGGATCCCGCGAGTCGAATCCGCGTGCCAGTTGCCGTGATGACCGCGGAACGATCCGCCGAGTACATCGTCGCCGAATCGAACACGCTTTCCGTTCTTCATGTAAGGAGAGTTTTCCAGAAAACCGTGATTGGCCGTGCGAATGCCGATGATCGGCTTACCGGAGTCGAGGTAGCCGACGATATGTTGAAACTGCTCATCCGGCAGTGTGATCAGTCGACTGAACAGGATCAGTAGATCGGCCTTTTCTAGGTGCTCCAGGCCTGGAATGTTGTGCATCACGCTCTTGTCTTCCCAGCGTATCTTCTGCGTTGGGTCGACTTCGTTTTTTTCATTCAACGAAAACAAGACTGTACAGTGGAACCCATGCCGCGCGAGAATCTTCGCCATCATCGGCATCGATTGCTCGCTGCGGTATTCCTGATCTGCGGCGACCAACACAATGTGTTTTCCATGGCCTGGCCCCTCCCCGCCATCGTAGGTCAGCAAGAGGGGACTCGGAGGCACCGGATGCACGGTTGCTTCTTCAGCCGTTAGAACACTGTTCGAAAGAACCAATAGGAAGAGAAACGTGACGTGAGGCCTACAGGCTTCGATAGCTCTTCGCATTGAGACTTCTCCAGAATCTGATTCACGGTGCTAGGTTCACGATGGGCGAGTTGCCGAGTACCCATTCTGCCATCTGCCATGCCGAGACGCTATGGTCATCGGAACTGAGCCGAACGCATTGGCGTCAATGCTTGCACGAAGGGGCAACGCCCCGTTGCGTTTGCCTAACCCAGCCCAACGGGCTGGGTCTCATTCGGCAATTAACCGCCAAGGGCCTTGGCGGTTAATTTACCGGACACAATTGGGGCCGTGCCAGCGCCACACATTCACGGTATTCGTGCTAGCAACCGTTGGACACGTTCCACTTCGTAACGGTCGTCGCGAGTTGGTCGGAGGAGTTTTTCCAACGCTTCGCGGGCAAACACCAGCCGGCGACCGTCCTCAACTCGCGACAATTGGTTGATTATGGCGTGGCGATCGCTGGCATCGGGGGACGACCGCCAAGCGACGATTTGCTTATTGACATTCGGTTCAGCCAACAGGAGCAGACTGACGGCAGACGCAGCCCTGACTGTGGTGTTCGAATCGCCCAACAGGTTTTTCAAGATCGGCAAATTCACGCGGCGGTCCGCGACGGCCCCTTCGGCCAGTCGAGCGGCGGCTTCCATGCCTGCCCCAAAACGCGTCCACACCCAGCGTAGTCGGCAAGTAGCCAGCAGACGTTGGCACGGGCCAATGGATCGGCCGTATCCAATCGATCAGACAACCAAGCGCGAAACGGTTGCTGCCGGCCGAGTGCCTCGGCACGTGCTTGAGCTTGAGATAGGGTGTCGAGGTTTCGCAGTAGATCGGGATTGGCTGCGAACTCGCGTAGACTCGTGTCGAAGGCCTTCACCGGTTCACCGAGGGCCCCGTAGAGTCGTCCGAGACGGCGAAGTCCATCGGCCTGAAAGTGAGACCTGCTTGCAGTGGAAGCTCCGCCCCGCGGCGCCGCAAATTGCTGGATCATTGCCATGTGATCAACGACTTCGTCCGGGTCGGGTGGTTTCGTCTTGGCAAACGGCAGCGCAAGCACCTGCTCGTATGCACTGGCCGCCTCGGTCAATTTGCTGGCCCTGCCCACGTCGCCTCGCGGCGGTGAGTCTTCCAAAATCTGCCTGTTCGATGTACTTCAACTCCATCGTCAACGCGTCGTCGGTTCTGCCCTGGTGGAGTCGGATTCGCGCCAGCACGCGGCGCAAGCGGTTCTCCCCTTCGTTGACTCTTTTTTCGAGCGAGTTGATCAACGAATCTTCCCTGCCAGCCTCTTTGAACAGGCCAAAGACGAGACGAATGAATTCTTTCCGTGACACACCCGTGGAGCGCCAGAAGTAATTGCTCGGCTTGACCGGAAACGCGTCGTTGCGAAGCGGATAACGACGTTCATCGCCCTGCCCATCTTCACATAGAGCGAGTGATTGGGGTTGCGATCCATATCGATTGCCACGAGCGGCTCGCCGACGACCTGCAACGCCTGATCCAATTTTCCGTGCTGTTTGAGAAAGAAGGAATAGTGCAGCGCGAACTGCAGTCCACGTCCGTCGAAACCATTGGGTTGAACGCCCTTTCGTTCGTGAACTGGCTTGTCCGTCCAGCGGACCACGACATCGAGCAGATAAGGTAGCGCGTTGCTGCGGTGGATCTCCCAGACCCTCGCGAATTCACCAGCCGCCTCGTTCACAGCACCTAGTGCGATGAATCGGCGAATGAGCCAATTGTCGCGGTGGCTGCCGGGGCCGGCGGCAAAGGGCGCCGCCGCGTAGCCGGGGTTGGAACCAGGTGGACCCACCGCGGGAGGCTCCACAAAATATCCCTCGGTAATCAAGAGTTTGGCCCGTGGCGGTTTGTTGGCCGCATCGTGCAACGACGCCGCAACAGTTCGGAAACGGACCAGCGCCTCGTTGCGGTTTCCAAGTGCCAACAATAGATCGCCTTCAATCAGCGGCACCGTCATCGGCGGAATCTCAGCGGCGTGCTCGCGGACAATTTGCAAATACCGTTCGGCCTTCGGCCGGGCGATCTGTGCAGCCAAGTACTCGCAGCCGGGAATCGTCAGGTAGGTCAAGAACGCCTCGTCCAGCTTTCCCGACTGTGCCAGTTTGCGAGCCTTGTCAACAGGCGACACGCCGTCCCCTTGGGCTGCTGACAACGGGCCGGTCAAAACCAACAATCCGGTCACCAACTAGAGTACTCGCCGCGCCATGATTCACCTCCGAACATAGTGCCGAACGGCTTCACATCTGCGGTGATTGTATCGCGCTCAGCCACCGGCCGACGTAAACGGATTGTAAGGAAATATCCGTGTAGTGAAAATGCGGAATTATCAGCCGGGCATGCCGCTAACGACCGGGCAGAGCCAGTGCCACGCATTGGCGGGCCGAAAATGAATGGGCAACCGCCGCTGGCCTTTGGCCCCAATATTCACCGGACACAATTGGGCGGATCCAGTGGCACACATTACGCAAATTGAAACGCATACAGATCCGCGTCCTGTATGACAAATCGCAGGCGAATTGTCTGTTTGGCAAGTTGCTTAATGACGGCGCCAGACGTCCAATGAACCTCGCGATCGAGGGTATCACCGAAAAGCACTTGGCAATCGTCCAACGAATAACCTGGAATTGGTGTGCTGTCGGCGTTTTGAATTTCGACACGGATGCTGCCAGCGGCCGATGTCGCGAAGTTCAGGTGGAGCCGGTCGCCGTCGAATGTCAACGGCTTGGTCAGCAAATCGCCACCCTTCCATGGCGCCGTGACCGAGACGAAGCCGTCCAATCTCAGCGTATACCGTCGCATGGCATTACTGCCGCCAGTCCATGCACCCTCCGATGCATACAGCGACATCTCATTGGCAGCGTCAGGTAGCGATGACTTTGTCTCCACGGCGTGCCAAGCGATATACTGATGACCATAATTCCAGCTGTCCGGTCGTTGAGGACCGGGTCTGAGAAACGCTTCGTTCCACCGATCGAAGTGCACACCATTGCGGCTGGACATGAGTAGGCCCTCCGTTAGTGCTGTGCCATAGCGAAGATGGGCAGCTGCGCGTTGTCGTCGATGCTCAGCTTCTGGCAGCGCTCGCATCGAATCCGACCACCCACGTTCGATATACCGCGTCGGAAATCCAATCAGGATATGTGGAGCACGAAAATATGGTGCCACTTGGTTTGTATAAAGATGTTCCAGGGGTGAGTCGACGTACGTCAAATCAGCTTCGTCGCCCCACTGCAAAAAATCTACGGACGAAGCTGTACGAATTGCTCGATAACCGGCTGGCTTCCATACCTTACCTGTCGTCACGCCTTTGGTGAATGTGCGGAAGTAGGCTCGGTATTTTCCAGCCGTTTCATCCCAAAAGGCGAGGTTCTGCGAATCGAAAGCACCCTTGGTAACCACCGGTTCTTTCTGAAGTAATGACCAATGGACTCCGTCGGCCGAATGAAAGGCGAACAGACCGCCCTCTTTCGCTGTACCTGCGAGCGCCTTGAAGCGAGACTCCGGCGGACAGTCGGGCCGTGGGTCGAGGAACGGCGAGAAGTTATGCACACCGACTCCGTCCCAGACGACGTTGTTTTCTTTTGAACCATTGTACTCGAATAAACCGAGATTTGGTTTTTTCCAGTGGATGCCGTCACTGCTCTCGGCGTAGCAGAAAACCTGTTTGCCGAGTATCAATCGTTTGTCTTTTACTCCAAGCGCAGATCCGCGATAGTACATGCGGTAGATGTCGCCGTCATGAATCACGCTGTGATAACCGCTGCCGGCTCCCTCCCATGGCGCATCGTGCACGATGACAATTTCTCGAGGGATGGGGTGATGTAGCACCCGTCGAGCGCCGGTGAGTTTGTCGATAATGAACTTGTCCACGAACAGCTCGCGCCGCGATCCAATGTGGTGGACCGGTTCAGCTTGCGTCGCGTGAACGAAAGGCAAAGATGAGAGAGTTGTGGCGAAGGTAAGACCGCCGGCTGCCGTGGACTTTAACCAATCGCGTCGCGAGAACGGTGTAAGGTTCATGGTTCGGTCTCTCGAGAGGTATTGAGTATCGGTTCCGTCTGCCGCGGAGACAGTGGCCCACATGGACCGCCATGACCTGGCAGCTCACTTTTCATTTTTTGAACGCAAGCGAGACCTGTATTCAGGACGAGATTTCCAAGCATCAAAGTAGGGGCGATAGGATTCTACCTGGGTCCAAAACCGTGGTGCCGGGTCTCCCGGAATGAGTCGGCCAGCCGCGTAGTCCCTTCCGGCCACGCTGGACGTCATCGACGCGGTCCATGTACTCATTGCCGTCTTCAGTCTTTTGGCAATCTGCGGTTCACTGACGTAAATATTGTGTTTCTCGGTCGGATCAACACTCAGGTCATACAATTCGTATTGCTTCGCGCCGTTTCGCAAACCGACGTGGAGCAGCTTGTACTGGTTGTCTATCAGCGCTGTATTCCCGAAACAATTGAATGGGATAGGTCGGTCTCGACGTGTTACCTCCTCACTGAACAACCGTGTTAAACTGATGCCGTCGTGCGGTTGTAACATGGCGTCGTCGGCAAGTCCGACGATTTCTGCGATCGTCGGGAATATATCCATCGTCACCGCGGGAAATGGGGTCACACGCGGTGTCGCTATTCCACTTGGCCATTCAATGATGGCAGGCACGCGCAATCCGCCTTCATAAAGGCTGCCCTTAAAGCCGCGCAGACCGCCCACCGTCTCCGGTGTGATCTTCGGCAGTCCACCATTGTCACTGCAGAACCAGACAAGTGTTGTATTGGCAATGCCGAGTTCACGTAGGGTCTTGCGTAACGTGCCGATGCTGCGATCCATCGCGACCAATTCACCATAGTGGTTTTTGGAATTGTCATCGAGCTCTTCAAAATCGCTATTGTCTTCCGCCGAGGCGCGGAAGGGACTGTGTGGGGTTCCATACCAGATTACCGTAAACGATGGTTTGCCCATCACAGCTTGGCTGCGTATGAACTTGACCGCCTCAGCGACAATGATCTCCGAGGAGTCACCTTTAAACTCGCTGAATTTCCCCATTCGACTCATGATCGGATCACGATCAAAGAAGTTGGTCACCGATAGCCATTCACCAAAACCAAAGGTACCTGGGTTGTGTGTGTCCTCGGCGAAAATCGGCACGCCCGGCCCCCGCATGCCGTTCAGGTGCCATTTGCCGAAGTGCCCTGTCGCGTACCCTGCATCGCGAAGCGCAGCCGCCAACGTTTTTTCCTGGCGACGAAGTGAATATCCGTGGCTCTCGACGCCCGTTCGCATGTTCGATCGGCCCGTGAGTACACTTGCTCGAGTCGGCGAACAGACGGGTGCGGCCGCATAGAACCGATCAAATCGCAATCCCGAGGCGGCCATTGCATCCAGATTGGGTGTCTTGAGGACGGGGTGGTTGTAATAACCCGTCTGGCCCCACCCTTGATCGTCGGCCATCACGAGAACGATGTTTGGTCGCTTTGGCTCAACCGCCTGAAGTGGGTTCAGGAATAACAAAAGGCTAGCTATGGCAATTAGAAAACGCATGAGTGAGAGTTTCGTCCGACTAGTAAAGGGATTTGGTATTTGTCGACGTTAAGACCGCGTCGAGGGGATGAGACGATATTAATGCTGTGTCTGGGCCGACGCAACGATTTGAGCCATATCCAGAGTGTTTTGCCGCAGCCGAGGCGAAACCTCCGCGAGGTCAAATGGTCTGGCGAATTCGGCCATTTGTGCGATATCATCGACATCTGATGCACCGTTGTTACAGATTCGCGAATCTTCACCGAGCCCGGCCTCGTCTACAACATTGAGGCTGTCGCCCGACCGTCCATCAAGCCCGCAACAAACACGACCGGGGTGCAATCATGAAACGAATCGCTCAAATAACAACGGCATTTGCTTTTCTGGCTACCTCTTTGTCAGCCTTTGTGGTGGTGGCGGCGGAATCGGTAAAGGCACGGGCTGCGGCACCTCAGGTAGAAGTCTGTTTCGTCCTCGACACCACCGGGTCGATGGGGAACCTGATTCAGGGGGCGAAGGACAAAATCTGGTCGATCGCAAATGAACTTGCTTCGGCCAAGCCGACCCCCAGTATCAAATTCGGTTTGGTTGCCTACCGTGATCGGAACGACGACTACGTCACAAAAGTCTTCAATCTTACCGACGACATCGACGCACTCTATGAGCATCTGATGTCGTTCCAAGCAAAAGGTGGCAACGATACGCCTGAGTCGGTCAACCAAGCGCTCCACGACGCCGTGACGTTAATGAAATGGAGCGAGGGCCGTAAAGTGTTGAAACTCGTTTTCTTGGTTGGCGATGCGCCGCCACATATGGACTATCCGGATGATGTGAAGTACCCCAAGGTGTGTGAGCTGGCGATGGAGCGGAGTCTGATCATCAATACAATCCAATGCGGTACGCTCGCCGCGACGACCGTCGTCTGGACGGACATTGCTCGAAAATCGGAGGGGCAGTACGCCGCCATCTTGCAAACTGGCGGCACAGTCGCCGTGGTCACGCCTTTCGACAAGCAAATCGCGGAAGTGAACCGGCAGCTAAACCAGACGATCGTTGGATACGGCGACGCAGCCGCTCAGCGAGCCGTCCGATCAAAGATCGCCCTGAACGACGAATCCAAGGTCGAAGCCGTTGCCGATCGCGCTGACTTCTTTCGCAAGGTCCGAGGTGCCTCTGCCAGTCGTAGCGGTGCTGGTTTTGGTGGCAAAGTGCTTGGCGGAGGAGACGATTTGATCGAGCAGCTGATTGGGAAGAAAATCAAAATCGAGGACATTGATCCAAAGAAACTTCCCGAAGACCTCAAGAAGCTCCCGGCGAAAGAACGCGCCGCCGCCATTATGGCCCGTGTCGAAGATCGCAAGAAACTGCAACTCAAAATTGACGCGTTACTCAAAAGTCGCGGCGCCTTCGTAACGAAGGAAAAGGAACGACTGGCGAAAGCGGGGCAGGTCGACAGTTTCGATCTAAAGGTCAAAGAGATGATTAGAACTCAAGGTGCCCGCAAAGGCATCAACCTTGACACGTCGGGTAAATAGCTCGACGGCGAATAGGCAGTTTTGGGTTTGATCGACAAATCAGCCGGCACGCGCTAGCGTCCGGTTCATGCGAGAGGTAATTGCGAGGCACAAACCGTGGGCTAGCGCTCATCGGTTGATTTTTTCTGGGTGGCAGTCAGGAGTTTGGCGTAGTACGACTTGGCTCTGTCCAAACGTTGATGGATCGCCCGACTGCGAAGGTCGGTGCCTTTGGAAAACTCTTCTTCAATCATCGCAATGGCGTCGAGTTGTTTCTTGACGATCCGAGCGCTCTGAGATGGTGACCAAGTCGGTTGCCCGTCGACCACAACATAGACGGGTGTCGTATGAGCGACGGCCCCGTTTGCACAGCGGGTGCTGATTGCCAGCCATTTGCTGCGATCGATATCGATGTCGAGTTCCATACGGAGTTCGTTGGGGCTGTCGTCGCTTCGTGTCACTTTGTGCAGCGTGCCGTTGTTGCTCACCAATTCAAGGATTTGGGGTAGACCGACTTTTTCGTGGCCCCACGATCGGGCGCGCACTTTGACCGAATGCCCGCCGTCAAACTGGATTTCCGATCCGGGGAGTTTTCCGTTCACGGTGAAATCGAGTGCTGGGCCATTGCTGACAAAGGTACGTCCGACCTTTAACCCCTCAAACCAACGGTCCAAGTCAAGTGTTTCGCCCGTGTGGACAAACGTCCGAACTTCACCGATCGTCGATCCCCAGGGCGCATCGCTTCCCGCAGCGGCGGCCAATCGAAATCCGAGATTCAGATAGTCGTAGTAGTCCAAGGTGTTGATGCGGCTGAATTGTAGTAGCTCCACAAAATCAATTCCCTCGGTGGTAACGTACCACGGAAAACCGCGCGGTAGGTTGCAGCCATTCCAAGAGAAATGTGCAAAACCCACAACGGCATCCGGCTGGTCGTGGATGCGTTTGAATGCTAGGTCGTAGAGGTCGTACGTGGCCAGGTCGCGGGCTAGGGCGGACGTATTCAATCCAATGATGTGGCCGAACGTACTGCGAGGTTCTTCCTGTCCGCTAACCAGGCAGTAGTCGCCCTGGCGCTGTCGAAATGCCTTGCCAAATCCGAGTTGCTTAAAATCCGTACCTCGATGATGGCCCATCTCCAGCACATTGACGACGTGCAGGTCCTCGGCCTCGGCATAACGAAGCAAGAAGTCTCGATGCGTCTTCTTCGTTGTCGGATGGTGTACATGAACGTCGCCGGAAAACCAGCCGCGCGCCGGTAAGTCGACCCACCTCTCCAGTCGTACGGTGAATTCTTGGTCCTTGTCTGACACCTCGAACTTGCGCGTGACTGGGATGTACTCCATGCCCCGCGCCACCGATATCTGATAGTGACCGGAACGGAGTTTGATTGAAAACGAGGGCTGTGTTTGATACAGCACCGGTTCTTGCCAATAGGGGATCGAGGCGAGTTCCTCGTAAACGTAGCTGCGGTCGTTGTTGTTGCCTTTTCCCAGCGTCTTTCTTCGTGGTCCGATCCACTCTGGATTGTTCACTTCGTAGACTATTCCACGATAGAACTCTTCGGTCTGGCCCACACGTCGCATGACACGTCCATCGGGAGGAAGGCGGACCGTCTGATCATCCAGATTCCGAATGCAAACCACGGCGGGCGCCAGCTCTCCCGACGGCACGTCTAGCAAGTGGAACTGCACGGTTGCCTGCGACTCTTCAGCCAAGGATGGCTGCTGTGCCGTGATGGTCAGCATGGACATGGACAGAGTGATCAAACTGGCTAGTCGGGTAACTCGGTCATTTGAAAACATCACCATATGATACATGGCGCTGCCAGTGAACTGAACAAGCCAGCGATACAAGCACGAAGCGCTAGCGAGTGAGTCGTTTTGCCGCCCTCGAGACTCACTCACTCACTCACTTGCGTTAGTCCACCAGTAGTGGGCTAACGCAGAGTCCTGATTTCGTGGCCAGTATTGGGCGAATCCACACATGGGGCGACCTTGCCCCGATCCGTTTGGTAGTTTGGGTAACAAAATAAGCTTATGCCGGTCATGCCTGAGTACAAAGATTGACTTCGCTCGTTGATTGGGTGACGATGAGGTGACTCAAGACGTCCGTACCACCCAATTGAACGGCTGTGAAACACGCATTTGCTACTAGGTCGCGTGTTTCGCTGGCAGCGGGAGCTTGCCGTGCGACTATGTTTAGTTTTCGTGACCCTCATTGGCTTGTGTCCTGTCTTCTCATTATCGGCCGTCGCTGCTGAACTCGACGCGATTCTGGGCCAAGAGAACAAGCAACTAGGCGTGGCGGCGCAGCCGGTTCCTTTGACCGATGACCTCTCGTTTCTCCGTCGTGCATCGGTCGACTTCATCGCGCGAATCCCGACGAATGATGAGATACAGGAGTACATGGGTTGGCCAGCATCTCAACGGCGCGAAAAGCTATTGAACAAGCTGATGGCCGAAGACCGGTTCACCGACCGCTGGACGATTTTCTTTTCCGACATGCTTCGCTTGCGGTCCAGCTCACCGGGTGGGTCGGCACTGATCGCCTACGTTCACAAGGCGATCGACGAGGGGATGCCCTATGACGAGTTGTCCCGTCGGCTGATTTCCACCAATGGAAAAGCAAACGTGAACCCCGAAGTCGGTTTTATCCTCGGCGACAATGCGGACCCACTCGCGATGGCGAGCGTTACATCACAAGTGTTCCTTGGTGTGCGAATGGGATGTGCCGAGTGTCACGACCACCCGTTCGACGTTTGGACCCGTCACGACTTTTATGGGCTGGCCGCCTATTTTGGCAAGACGCAGCGCGTCGAAACACGATTCACTCGCGTCGTCTACACGACCGAAGCGGACCAGACGTCCGTGTTGTGGCCGCCAGAAGACGAGGCAGAGTCAAAAGACCGAGCTCCAATTACGCCACGATTTCCCATCGCCCTCGACGAGGATTCCAGTTCGTCTTTCATTGTTCGCTTTGAGGCATTGCGGCGGAAGCTGGCCGATAAAGCTGTCCGAGAGAAGGCAGAAGCTGACGCGGACAATCTGATTGACTTGGTGGACCTGGCGGCTGCCAAAGCGGAGTTGAGAATTCGTGGCGAGTTGCCCGATGCCACGACGAGCGAAGCGAAACGCGATATACGCAGCATCGACATTCAAAAGAGTCTCTATCGGACGAGTGTATTGCGGGAAGAACTTGCCGCATTTGTCACCGACCCGCGAAATCGATACTTCTCGCGTCAGATCGTGAACCGAATCTGGAAAGAGCTGGTGGGTCGCGGATTTGTTGAACCGGTCGACGACTTTCGACAAGACAACCTGCCCCAGCATCCAGAGGTGATGGACTACTTGGCCGACGAGTTCGTCGCACACGGATTCGACTTGCGATGGCTGATCCGTGAGATTGCCATGAGCGACGTCTACGGTCGTGGTCACGCGCCGGACCAGGCGGATTCTATCGAGCGTGAGGAATTGGAATCCAAGTTCCTGGCGACTCCGACACGTCGGATGATCAGCGAAGCACTCTATGACAGTATCGTCACCGCAGGACATCTGTTCGATGTAAAACACCCGGCTGGCGTCAACACTAAAGTCGTCCAAGAGACGATTCGGGTCCCAAAGAAAATCGATGCTGCAGATGCTGAAGGCGGCGTCGAGAAAATCAACATTGCTGATTTGCAGGAAACTACGGTTTCCAATGCCATGCCGTTGTCCCAATCAGCCGACTCGAGTGGAAGATATTCGTTGGAAAACGCGATCGAGTTGGATTTCGCCGCCCTGCTGGAGCAAAAAGACGACGATTTGGTAATCGATCGAATGGCTGTCATGTCGGCTGAGGAACTGGAAGCTCAGCGGATGGCGATGACACGTCCGCGACCAGGGATGGACTACACTACAAAGGTCGTTTCGCGTTCGTACGACGACAACCCGAGATTCAATTCATCCCTGCGGATGGCCTCCCCTGCCCCGGCGGGTCATTTCCTGCGAGTGTTTGGCCAGCCGGAACGTCAACAACTCGGTGATTTCCGCGACGATAATGCGTCGATGCGGCAGGCTCTGATGATGTTCAACGGACGATTGACCAACGAGGCGGCGCGTGTCGGTTCACTGGAACCTGTCCACGAAATGCTGATGGGCAAGAAAGCCAATTTGGATAAGGCGATCCAATTCGTGTATCTTGAGATCCTCACGCGAGTCCCCACGAAGGTGGAGGTCGCTGAATCGCGTGAGATCATTGGACGTGACGTATTGTCTGGAATGGAAGATCTGCGGTGGGTATTGTTGAATTGCAATGAATTTCGATTCTTGCCTTAACGTGGCATGAATGAGTCTGGTCGTTGAGATGAAGAGGTCGGAAGCGATCAATGAGAGCTTTTCGGACCAAAACCAATTCGCTGACAGAGGAGTCGAATCATGTGGATGTCGTGTAAGGACTACAGGGTAACACGGCGGCAAATGCTCGCGGGGACCGGAGCCACACTGTTGGGGATGAGCGTCAGTGATTTGCTGGCAAATACCGGCAAGGACCATAAGCCGTTAGCCGAAAACGTGATCCTGTTCTGGAACGGCGGAGGTATGTCGCATATCGACACCTGGGATCCAAAACCGGGGCGACCAACGCAGGGAGAATTCGAACCGATTTCGACCACGGTCCCCGGACTGCAGATTTCCGAGATCTTCCCCAAGCTTGCAAAACAGATGCACCATGCGGCGTTGATTCGCTCAATCGCCGGAACACAGGGTGCCCACGGTAGAGCCACCTACAACGTGCAGACGAGCTATTTGCCCGCTGGCAATCTGATTCACCCTGGATTTGGTTCGGTCGTCGTCAGTGAATTACCGAACTTGGGCGATTTACCGGCCTACATTTCGATCAGCGGATCAGCGCCACGCGCTTCGTATCTTGGTCAGCAATGTGAAGCTTACTACATCGCCACGCCAGGAATGAAGGACCCCTACCTTTCATTCCCGGAACGAATTGCCGAGACGCGCGGCGCCAAGCGGCTGGAGACGTTGGCGAAGTTCAACCGTCGATTCGCGGCGAATAAGAATGACGTTCGACTGACGGCTGGTAAGACATCGATCGATGATGCTGTTGAACTCATGCGAAGTCCAGCGCTCGAGGCATTCGAGTTCAGTAAAGTCCCGCAAAAAGTGCTCGACCGTTACGGCGACACGACGTTTGGTCGCGGTGCGCTTCTTGCTAAACGGCTGGTCGAGAATGGTGTTCGGTTCGTACAGGTGAACCGTGGCGGCTTTGATACACATAGTAACAACTTTGAAGCGATGGCTTCCCATGGCGAGGTGATGGACCCAGCACTCGCGTCGTTAATTGAGGACTTGGCCGACACGGGCATGCTGGAAAAGACATTGGTGCTTATGGTCAGCGAGTTCGGACGAACTCCACGGGTGAACGACAACGCGGGACGGGATCACTGGCCGTCTGTCTTCAGCTGCTTCATGGCCGGCGGAGGTATTCAAGGAGGCACGGTGATTGGCTCTTCCGATCAAGATGGAGGTGAGCCCAAGGATCGACCGGTTCAAGTACCAGACATCCACGCGACGCTTTGTCACGCCCTGGGGATCGATCCGGAAAAAGAAGTGATGACGCCACTGAAGCGACCCATGAAGCTGGTTGACGATGGGACCGCGGTGAAGGAACTCTTCGGCTAAGTGGATTCAGCATTTACCAGCGCCGTCGCTTTTTCCAGAAACGAGTTGGTAGACGGGCGATGGTATCCGGTTCGACAGCACACCCCATGGTTGGGGGCGAGCGGGCAGAGCCCCGTTTTCACGAGCGGGGATTGTTTTTCACTCGACCTTTGCCACCCTCCGGTATTCGATGACGTTGGTCGAAGTTGGGTTCTGGATTTGACTCAGATGCACGCCATAACCAGACTGATTTAGTGATTCCTTTTTTCTCAAACACCACGTGCGACGTGGATTAATATCATGCCATCTCCAAATGCACGATTGCTCGCCAAATGCTGGGCGTTTACTTTCTTTTTCTTGGCAAACAGCGCGATTGGGCAGGATGATGCACCGCCGCCCAGGGGATCGTTGATCGAGGACCGGGCTGCCCGGAAACTCATCGACGCGGGAGACGCTCGTTACGAGGTCGACGAACTGGCAAAAGCGGTTGAGATCTGGCAGTCGGTCATCGAGCGTTATCCCCGAAGTCCCGTTCGTTACCTCGCACACATGCGACTGGGAAACTACTTCCTCGAACGCGATCGTGCCTACGACCAGGGTCGTGGACATTTCGAAATTGTCGCGGCGGCGGACAACCGTGACACTCAGCAGCGAGCCGAAGCGACCTTGAAATTCGGAATTTGCTTCTACCACGACCGTAATTACGGCAAGTGCTTTCAGGTCATGCGGGATGTGATTCAGTCGTTTCCGACCAGTCCCCAAGTGAACCAGGCGTACTATTACATCGGCTTGGGCCACTTTCAGTTGGGTCACTACAGTCGTGCGATCGACGCATTGCAAAAAGTCGGAACTACGCTCGGAAGTGCCCAAGACACGGTCGAAAAACTTGAGGCCGGAAAACGGCTGTTTGTGAAAATTGAGGACGCGGACCTTGCCGTGCTCAGTACCGAAGATAAAGTCTCGGTGCGCTGCGAATCCTCTGGTGGTGACAGCGTTACCGTGGAGTGTTTCCTCATTGGTCGCAACGTGCGGATTGCGTTGGGATCCGTACCCACTCGCCTTGGGAAGCCGGATCCGTCCAATGGGATTCTTGAGATCAAGGGTGGGGATGCCGTCAAAGTGATCTATACGGACCAACACACGGCCACCGGTGATCTAGACAACAGCGTGTTGAAAGAGGTCGTGGTTGTTGGCAACGCCCATGTGCAGATTACCGACGGCGCCTTCAGCGATCGGTTGCGAGGCGTCGTGCTGGGAAAGTCCGTGAATGTACAAATTGCCGACGCCGATGGTGATCGAACGGGTAAAGCTGATTCGATCAAGGCGATCGTAGAAGTCCATCGTTTAAAGTCCGACGAAGAACTTGAGGCGGAAGCCGTTGAGGCCGCGGCCGAGAGAGATGCCAGCGGCGAATCAGAGGAGGACGCCAAAGAAATTGATCCCTACAAACTCATTGACAGGACTGAAGTCGTCTTGACCGAAGTTGCTATCGCGACACCCGAACTGGACGTGCCGCCGCCCTCTAACGGCGAGACGAGTAACGTATTGGAAATCGTCGGTTCGGCGGACGCGAAGGAAGAGACTCAGCCAAATCCTGCGGTAGATGGTGAACCATTGATCCACACGGGGATTTTTCGAGTCGTCTTACCGCTGGAGAAATCGGACACGGCGAAACCCAACGACAAGGTGCTCCAGGCGATCGCCGGCGATCAAGTTCGCGTTGTCTACTTAGATGAATTGCACCGCGGCGAGGGCGTTCGGCAATTACTCGCCAACGCTCGATGCCTTGAAGGGAATGTTGGCGGCGTACGCGTGACGCAGGCAGTCATCACCGACGCGGAGCTTCGCATACAGACAAAACTCAAGACGGCTAATGCGCTTACCAATATTGGGAACCGTTACAAGGAGTTTGGCCTAAAAACGAACGCGATGGAAAAATACGAACAGGCGTTGGTGGTGTGCGAGGAGGTGACAAAGGAGTCACAGAAGCTGGGTGGTCGAATGTTGGAGCAGTCGTACGTGCAGATCTGGAAAATCTACTTTGAAATGGACCGCCTGAACCTGGCGGCTGCCATGTGCGCGCGGTTGCAGCGTGAGTTTCCCAGCAGTGGCTTTGTTGACGATGCTCTCTTACAGTTGGCCGATGTCGCCAGGAAACAGGGAGAGTTGAATCGAGCCATTGGTATCTACAATCGCCTGGTTGGTATGAAAACAAGCCAGTTGCGGGGCGAGGCGCAGTTTGGTGTGGCCGCCTGTTTCGATCAAATGGCGGACGAGGCGGAAGCTCGTGGAGTAACGTCGGTTGCCCAAATGCGTGACAAAGCATTTCAGGAATACAAGAAGGTGTTCGACGACTTTCCTGAAAGCGGGCGGGTTGGTGAGGCGGTTGCCAAGATGGCAAACTACTACTACCAACAAAAAGACTACAGCCGTGCCATCGACACGTTCGAAACGGTCCTCGCGGAACATCCTGATGCCAAGTTCTTGGACGTCATTCTCTTTAACTACGGCCGCTGTCTGTTTCGTATGGGACGGAAGGCCAGCGCGCAGGCTCGATTTGATCAGTTGATTGGCGAGTTTCCGGAGAGTCCGTTGGCTCCGGACGCAAAGAGGATTTCCGAGGCTTTGTCGCCAGCCGTTGCCTCACCCTCACCCTCACCCTCACCCTGATGGAGTCAGCGGTTATTCTGCCACCACTTCATTGTGAAAGTTTTTTTCGAAAGTGTTGAGATGAATCGCTCTACAATTTTCGCGGTCGCAATTCTGTCGGCTTTGGTAGGTTCCGTCCCGGCGGTTAGCCAGGATGAAGTGGACAAGGTCGATCAACAAGTGTCGCAACTTGAAGGCGAGCTGGCCAGCTACAAGGACTCGAGTGTTGAAGCCGCTGAGCGGATGGTGAAGTTGGTCGACCTGTACTACGAGCACGCGCGTGTATTGGGTGTCGCCCGCACGGCAAAGAAGTTTGTTGTTGCACATCCAGCCGACCCGCGTCACCGCGCTATCATGCTCAAAATGATTGACGCCTTGGAAATCTTGTCGCGGGACGGGGAACTGGAGGCCGCGTGCCGACAGTTTATTCAAAAGTACCCCAAAGACTCCGCGAATTCCGACGTGGGAAGAAGACTCGCAAAGAGCCTGTTTCGAGCAAACCGAGTTCACGACGGAGCTGAAGTTCTGGCGTCTCTCTGGTACCGACGGGCGAACGACGCGGGTTACCGCGAAGGGGCCGATGCTCTGGCCGCATTTTGGCGAGTCAACAATGGCGAGAGTTGGCGAGCTGCCGGTGCAGTCGGACAGGATATGTTTGAGAAACTCGGCGACGCAAAACGTAAGCAGTGGGTTGGTTGGGCGT
>DUDC01000016.1 GCA_012959465.1 Planctomycetaceae bacterium | reverse complement strand
CCACGACCCTGACTTGTTGATCTTCGACGAACCGACTGCGGGACTGGACCCCAACGAACGCGAGATCATGCTCCGGCGTATCCGCAGACTTCACACCGAGCACGGGAAAGCGGTGCTTATCTCAACTCACATTCTTCCCGATGTTCAGTCCATCTGTAATCACGTGGTTATTCTGGCGAAGGGTAAAGTCCGCTTGGACGAATCGATGGAAGTCATTTCGGCGCCGGCCGAGCCAACGGTTCACATCCGAGTTTTCGGCGATGCGAGTCCACTCTTGGCGGCCATTGCCGCTGACGGCAAACAGGCCACGCAACACTTCGACGGATCCATTGCGCTTCAAGGAATCGATAGTTCGAATGTGGACCAAGTTTGGAAATGGGCGCACGCAACTGGCGTGGGCATCCAGGCGTTAAGGCCAGCTCGAAATTCAGTGGAACAGATCTTCATTGATGCTGTTCGGGAGGGCAACATTGCCAGTAAATGATCTCGGCTACCGTATGTGGGAAGGAGTGCGGGAATCACCGTTCACTCGATGGATGGTCATTACCCAGGCCGGTATTCGACTCTCTTGGCGGATCATGTGGCTACGTCGCGTGGTTTTCCTCGCCTTCTCACCCGTCATTTTCTTTGCCTTGATTGTCTACTTATTCGAATCTGGGTTGGAAAACCAATCCTGGATTCAGCTCGTGACAGCCAATGGTATGGCGACGGTACTCCCTGAGATAGACCGCTTGACCTCGATGGTGGACAACGGCGCCAGCGAAGCCGAACTCCGTCACGCGATGTGGTCCATACTGCTGTACAACTATTTTTCGATTCCGCAAGCACTGGGGATGATCACCATCGTGGCGGTAATCGCACCGAAGCTCATTTCCCGAGACCTACGTACTCGAGCGATACTGCTGTATTTTTCACGTCCGATCGCTACCTGGGAGTACATCGTCGGCAAGATGGCGATTGTCTGGTTTTATCTGCTCTGCATTACAGTCTTGCCGTCGTTGTTGGTCTACATTCTGGGTGTGTCGATGGCTCCGGACATATCCGTCTTCTTCAATACGTGGGATCTTCCCTTTCGCTGTCTATTCGCTGCGCTGCTTCTGATCGTGCCCACGACAATGGTTGCGGTCTGTTTTTCGTCGATGACACAGGAATCGAGATTTGCCTTATTCGCTTGGTTGGCGATTTGGGTAGTGGGGATCGTCTCCTACAACATGTTGGTCCTCAGCGGCAATGCGAGTATGCCGAGCGGCGACATGACGGCGGAACAAGCGCGACAGAATTACGACGAGGTAACAAATCGATGGGCGATCTTGTCGCCATTTCACTGTATCGGCCGCATCCAGCGGTGGGTGTTCTTCGGAATACACGACGTAACCATCCACGACTTGCTCCGCGTCGTGATGGTTCTTTCAGTGACGATTGGCTCGTTGCTGCTCACGATACGTCATGTCCGCAAGCCGCTTCAGTCCTGAACGGTACAAAGAACCGATGATCGAACTCAACAACGTGTCGAAATTCTACAAGACGGTGATCGGCGTCAACGATTTCACCCTCAACTTGGGCCCTGGCGCGCATGGAATTCTCGGCCCCAACGGCTCGGGCAAGACAACGATGATCAATTTGGTCACCGGGCAACTGAAACCGAACTTGGGTAGCATCCGGGTGTTCGGCGAGTCACCATGGGGAAACGACCGGCTGTTTTCCAAGCTTGGACTGGTGTTGTCGGAAGAGGTGCGGTACCACAATATTTCCGCATTGGAATGGGTTGAGTATTTGCTCAAATTCCACGATTACAAGGGAGCTCGCGCCACCAAGACTGCGGAGGATGCATTGCTACAAGTCGGATTGCAAGACGCCATGATGCAACCGATGGGGACTTATTCCAAAGGAATGCGTCAACGGGCAAAGCTGGCCCAGGCAATTGCGCACGAACCTGATTTGCTGATATTGGACGAGCCCTTCAATGGCTTGGATCCGGTCGCTCGACACGACATGACTGTCCAAGACCAAGAGCGTGATTATCGCCAGTCATATCCTGCACGAAGTTGAAGCGATCACGCAGTCCTATATCTTGATCGTCAACAGTCGTCTACTGGCCGTGGGGTCGGCAAAAGAAATTCAGGACCGCCTGATCGACTCACCGATGAAATACACTTTCGTTTGTGACAATTGTCACCGGTTGTCGCAGTTGTTGATCGATCGACAACTGGTCGATTCTGTCCAGATTATCGAACCGGACCGAGTGACCATATCATCACGTCGTGTGCGAGACTTAATTCGAGACATTCCTTCGTGGGCTGAGGAAGAGGGTGTCACGATACGCGAAATGCACTCCCCGGACGACTCGTTGCAGGCGATCTTCACCTCGTTATTGAAAATTCATCGAGGAGAAGATTGATGTTAGAAGCCGTACTGAACGTCTTTCAATTCGAGTTGCGGCGGAGCCTGACTCGCCAACGCATCATGCTCTGGGCGCTGCTTGCTGTTTTCCCATCGCTGTTACTTAGCCTGATGCTGTTTGGCGGGAACACAGCTCTCAGAGATGAGGTCATCGTTGGCGTCTTGTACCTACTAATACCTCAGGTGACCTGCATGCTTTCACTCTTGCTATGGATGACACCGGCAATCCAAAGCGAGCTAGAAGCAAGTGCTTGGCCGTACCTAGCGGTGCGCCCTCGCGGCCGCCGCGCTGTCGTGATTGGCAAGTACTTCAACGCGGTTCTTTGGACCATCATCACCATGGGTGTGTCCCTGAGCCTCGCTGTCATGGTCGCCCAACCATTCCATTTAACGAAGACGTTTGCGGTGCTGTTCGCAATTGGAACCCTATCTGCATTCGGCTACGGTACACTTTACGCGTTTTTCGCCGTGATCATTCCCCATCGCGCAATGATCATGTCGCTCGCCTATACCCTGGTCATCGAATATGTCATCGGACTCGTTCCCGCCATCATCAATCATGTGACTTTTTCCTTCCGACTTCGCGTGTTGTTTGTCGATTGGATGGGATGGTCAGACATGCCTCGAGGCGCCGCGGCCATCATGAGCAGTGATCAACACGCGATCGTACATTTGTTCATGATGCTCGTGTTGATGGCCATCTTTGCCGGCAGCACGATGTTCATACTGAACAAAAAAGAATTCGTCGCGTCCGACGATGGTTAGCGCGAAAACGGTTCAGACGACGATCTCCTGCACCACCTCGAGCTGGTCGAACCAGTGCGCCTGATCGTCTCGCCGGCAGATCATGAAGAGACCAATATTCTTCGAGTCCTTCGCTTGGTGGTACCGCAGGTAGATATGTTGGTCGTCAATCGCCAGTATTTCGATTTTGCCCGTCTCGTGTGACATGCAAAACTTGGCACGGCGGGCTAGGCCGGAGCCGCCTTGAAGCGACTTTTGAAAAATGTGCCATCCTTCCACGATCGGCAACTCGTACGCTTCGTTTCCGGCAGTTGGCCGACCTTGAAACAAATAGTAAGGCGGGCAGCCGATGAACGACAGTTTATTATTCAAACTACTTAACACGTCGGGGTCATCGTTGATCCCTCGAATTAGCGGACACTGGTTCGCGCAAATCAGGCCGTTTTTAATCGCACAGTCCAGACCTGCTACGGCTTCGTCCGTCAGTTCGGTTGGATGGTCGAAATGAGCCATCAAGTAGATCCGCTGCCTATCGGTCGAATACTTGCGAAAAGCCGCTTGCAGTTCTTCGTCATTCAGAATTCGGAACGGGTCGAACGCCGGCATCTTCGACCCGATGCGAATAATTCTGACGTGAGGTATTTCCCGTAGCTGTTCGAACACCTCCGTCAACCGCCGCGTGCTCATTAGCAGCGGATCACCGCCGGTCAACAATACGTTCGTTACTTCCTCGTGCGCCGCGATGTACTCCAAGCCGGCCGAGATGTCGTTGGTGACCTCGTCGTTTTCGTCCATAAAGAGCCGTTTACGAAAACAGTAGCGACAGTAGGCACCGCAAACCTCATTACAAAGCAACAACACAGTGTCCGTGTATTTGTGCTGCACACCACGAGCCACGGTGACAGCCTGTTCATTGCTGGCGTCTAGTTCACCCCAGTCAGATAACTCATCTTCCCGCGGAATGATCAGCTGTCGAATCGGATCGTCTGGATCACTCCAATCGATAAGATCCAGATAATAGTCATTAGCACGAAACACATATTCTGTGGAAACACGCTCTAGCTTCGACTTCTCGTCTTCGGACAACTGATCCAGGTCGGCAATACTTCGCACGTACTTAACACGTCTTTTTACCGTCGTTTCAAGACTCATAAATTTTCCGGTTAGTCGTGATTAACAACCAATGATGAGAGGAAAAGAGCAGGCACAACGGCGATTTTAGCGCCGAAGTAACCGTGTTCTAAACGATGGTACCTTCAAGTCAACCTGCAGAAATCGTGTTAACCGAGTATGCGCGACAATAAACCGCTTGACATCTACAGTCCGCGGCCTATTTAGTTCCATAAAAATTTAGCGAATTGGACGTCACGCAAGGGCATGGTAATTGGCAAACTCGATGGAACGAGTGCTCGACATAGTCAATTGAAGCAGTCGAAATGCGTCTTGAGTTCAGCCGTCTGGACGCCGAAGAAAAACTAGAAGAACAGCAACAAGAACTGCAAAAACAAATCTCCGACGCGTTGACCGGGTTGGCTAATCGCCGAGCATTCGACGGCGAGATCATGAATCTTGAACGGGCTCTCTTGGAGACTAGGAATCCGTCCTGTGTCATGATGATCGATGTTGACCATTTCAAGAAATTCAATGACAACTTCGGCCACCAGGCCGGTGACGAAGTGCTTCGTGGTGTTGGTCGAGTGTTGTTGGATCAGTTAGCTGACGAGGCGATGGCCTGTCGGTATGGTGGCGAAGAATTCTGTGCGATCTTCCGAGACGTACCCGTTTCGTGGACCGGTCTCTCCGACCATGAGTCGTTTCGACAAGACGTTTCTCGACGACTTTCGGAGTGGAAGCGTGGTGGTGGCTCGATCTCGCTGATCATCTTGGAAATCGACGCCTACGATGCGATGCGTGAAGAACTCTCTAAGTCCTCGGCAAGATGGTGGTCAAGGTGACGTCTCAGTTTCTGAAGTCACCGATGCGTGACATGGATCACCTGGCGCGCTACGACGAACACCGTTTTGCTCTGTTGGTGCCTACTGCGTCTTGGCAAAATACGTGTCCACTGGTTAGCGGTGTGTTGGCTTAGTGGTGAAAACTCGCAATCCCACAAATTCGACCATGTAAACAGACTCGCTAGCGGTCGGGCAAAAAAAATGCCCCCGGACTTCGCGGGTCCCAGGGGGGCTTAGGACACCTCGATGTTCCGGGAGCGATTGGACGGTATGTGCACTGACATCCTTGTCAGAAAGGCCGTCTCGTCTAGTCCACGGCAAGTGTTGACATTGGTAGAACTTCGCCTCCGTGCCAAGTTATTCCAGTGCGGCCGCAGAGACACACGTAAAGTGTGCTCCAGTGCAGGCTTTTCAACTTGCCGAGTGCGTAAACGGAAACCGAGAATTTCGGCAGAGGAGCCCAGTTCCACTCGACTTCCCTGTCGTTTTTCGTCTCAATATTCCTTCGACGAGGCGGGAGAATAGGCCATTCTCAAAAATCGATCAAGAGCGATTCTGTCACTTCATCAAGTCTTGAGCAAATTGATGAAAAATGTCAGAAGTTCTTGGCCCGAAGACTATTGCGGTTTCGGCCGTGTGAGCACTTGGAATGCACATTGCGACCCCCACCCGTTCATCGCCAAATGTATGTAGAGCATCGAAAACGGCTCCAAATATCGAGCGTTTTGCAGCGGTCCAGCCACAATGGCATCAAAATCTAAGTCGTTGGCCAACTGCCCCACGACCTCTAATGCTGGAGCGTCGTCGCCGCAGTAGAACACCGCAGCCTTAACGCCGTCAAACATCGGGTCGGCCATGACTGCCGCGCTCAGTGTGTTGAACGCTTTGACCACACGTGAGCGGGGAGCCCATTGAGCAATTTCTTCGGCAGCCGAGGATGTGAAGCCGAGCTCAAGCCCGGAAAACGTGCTGTTGAGAGGATTGACGCAATCGATGAGGATTTTTCCATCCAAGGCGCCATCCAGTTGCTTCAAGATGTCCTCGACCGAAGACCAGGGGAGTGCCAACAGGATCACATCGGCCTGTTCCACGGCATCGATCCACGACGTCACCCGCGTGTTCGCGGGACAGTTCGCCAGCAGCGTTTGCGCCTTGTCACCGTCGGGATCGCGAGATCCAAACCAGACTTGATGTCCGGCCTCTGCCCAACGTCGTCCCAATGTGCCTCCGACAAATCCCGTCCCCAGTACGCCAATTTTCACCGTTTTCTCCCGAATAGACCCTTACGGAACTTTGACAAGCGGCACGCTCCGCAGCCCTACAATTGCTACACCGAACACAATCCCGACGCAATCCGTCGCAACTGACGGGTCTGTTTCACGATTCCCGATCAGAGCATCCTAATGATCGCGTCTTCAAACAACGGTAGACCAAGTTCTACCACGGGCAGGGTGTTTAAGTTGCGATTGAGCTGAAGGGGTGAATTCGGCATAATTGCTGACTTTCACGATGGAACCTCGCCCGCAAGCGACGGTCCATTTCACGACGGAATCCATAATGGCAAATGACTCTTTAGGCAAGCAACCAAGAGCCGTTCGATTCCTTTTCGAAAACTCGATCTTCCTGATCGCAGGGGCCATCGTGGCGCTGGTGTGGGCGAATACGCACCACAAGTCCTACGAACATCTTGTCCATTTTAATTTGGCTCGCCTTTTCACCGAACACGTCGGCGAACACGGCTTCACCGTCCACCACCTGATCAACGACGTCATGATGGCGTTGTTCTTCGCATTGGCGGGCAAGGAAGTGTGGGAATCGTTCCTACCGGGCGGTGCGTTGTCCAGCGTAAAAAAGGCCGCGACGCCCCTATTGGCGACGTTGGGTGGCATCGTCGGGCCGGCCTTCGTCTATTTGGCCATCGTCCAAAGCACAGGACAATGGGCTGACTTAGCCGACGGTTGGGCCATTCCTTGTGCGACAGATATCGCGTTCAGTTATTTGGTGGCCCGGCTGATTTTTGGCGGAGGCCACCCGGCCATTGCCTTCCTGTTGTTGTTGGCCATCGCCGACGATGCAGCTGGCTTGATCATCCTGGCCATCTTCTACCCGAAAGACCCGATTCAAATTCAATGGTTGTTGCTTACCGTAGCCGCCATTGCCATTGGATTCGGATTCCGGAAAATGAAGCTCCAGAGTTTCTGGTGGTATCTTCTGATCCCCGGCACACTCAGTTGGATCTCGTTCTACATGTCGAATGTTCACCCGGCCTTGGGGCTCGTTCCGATCATTCCCTGTATGCCGCATGCTCACACCGACCTCGGTATCTTTGCGCGCGCGGAACTCAAACGGGATGACACGCTCAATGCGTTCGAACACTGGTGGAAGAACCCTGTCGAGATCATCCTTGGGTTGTTCGGTCTAGTGAATGCCGGAGTACCGATGACCTCTCTCGGTGTCGGCACTTGGGCCGTGCTGCTTGGTCTAATCATCGGGAAACCAGTCGGAATCACACTGATGACGTTGATGGCCGAAAAGGTCTTCAAACTCGAAGTTCCAAAGGGCATGAGTTACCGCCATGTGATCACGCTTGGCATGATCGCCGCCATTGGATTTACGGTGGCCCTGTTCGTCTCGACAGCCGCATTCAAAGAGACAGGGCCGATCCAAGATTCCGTAAAAATGGGCGCGCTGCTTAGTTTCGGAGCGGCACTACTCTCCTTCGCCATTGCCAAATCGCTTGGAATCCGCCCGACCGGCCTAATCGAATCGGAACCGGACGCTTCCGAGTAGCGTGCGGAGCGTGGTAATGTCCCGGATAATCTGAAGGTTGTCGGCAATTTCACCATGAACTGGTCGGGAATACGGTACGGATCCGTTTTCCATGCTACATTTTTCTTAGGGCCAAACGGGTTCACAGCTGCTCTTCACAACCTAACCGAGCCAAACAATGAAGCGGTCAATCCTGTTGTTGATGGCGATCTCGATCGCCGGTTGTTCCAAGCCCGATGACCAGGTTGAGGACATCAGCGCCGCTCTCTCGACCATGCTCAAATTTGAAAAGGCACTGGCGGTCTACCGACTGGATCTCAGCAGTTACCCATCAACGGAAGACGGACTGGAGGCGTTGGTCAAATCGCCGGCACCGGCGGA
>DUDC01000015.1 GCA_012959465.1 Planctomycetaceae bacterium | reverse complement strand
GACTTGGTTTGCTACGGATGGGGGATTGAGACTCCCTGAGAGTGGGGCGGGATTTTTTCTGGGACCTTGACGATTGGCTTGGGCCGATTTAAACTCGTCCTTTGCAAGTCTGGTCGTAGGATCGACTTAGGACTTTCCTCAACCGCTCAGGAGTGCTCGAGTCGTGACCAAAAAAGAGATCGTCAAAACGATTTCCGAGGAGATCGGGCTGACACAACTCAAGACAAAGGAAATCGTTCAAAAGACCTTTGACGCAATCGTCGAGACTCTGGTCGAAGAGGGTCGGATCGAATTGCGGAACTTTGGTGTTTTTGAGGTCAAAGAGCGAGCAGCCAGGAAGGCACGGAACCCGAGAACGGGTGACCGCGTTGACGTTCCTGAAAAATATGTAGTGACCTTCAAACCCGGTAAGGAGATGGAGGAAAAGGTGCGGTTGATTGGTGAACGGAAGCGGCACAGCGAAGATGCGACGGCTAATTCCGAAGTTACCGAGCAACCTGATTCAACAACTCCTCCAACCACCTTGGGTATGGATGGACCGTCGTTGAATCCCGATGAATTGACGTAACTGCCGGCAGGTAGACAACATGCGGGCCAACACGGCCGCAACCGAACTATCCATGGTTTGGTAACATCACGGAGGAGATTGCGATGCGTCGGCTTCTTTATGCACTGATCTGTGTGGTGGCTCTCAACACGGCCGTTGGGTGTGCGTTGCCCATGTACCATTCCGATCCCAAAGAACGTGCTCGGCAGTTGATGTTCACCTCCGAGAACATGCGGGCGATGCTTTTGGAATGGGAGCGATTCTGGTTCCTTGACCAACCCGATCACATGTCGCCTCAGCGGACACATGGCGGCGTCATCTAGCATCGGTCTCGCTTGCTGAGTCAGCCTCTGTCGGTGACTGTTCCGTCCCCGACGGCGTCACAGCCGGATTGTGCGAGTGATGTTGAAGCTCTATAACTGAACGATCGAGCCGAGCCTATTTGGGTTCGGCTTTTTCGGTTTGTTTTTGAAATCGTCCGCATGCCGGGTCGTTGAATTCACTTGTTGCAGGTTCGAAGTATGTGGGCGTTGGTCATAACCAAGACGACGCGTTTTCTATGGCTACGTTGGATCTGACAACCAAGTTGGGGCGTCTCACTCTACCCAATCCGATTTTGGTCGCCTCGGGAACGTTTGGCTACGCCCGGGAGATGGAGAGAATTGTCGATCTGGGGCGGCTGGGTGGCATTCTACCCAAGACCATAACTTGGGAGCCGCGAGCCGGGAATCGACCGTCGCGCACGGTGGAAACTTCGGCCGGTCTACTCAACGCAATCGGATTGGATAACGATGGCATCGAGTTGTTTTTGGAACATCACCTCCCCTATTTGTCGAAGCTGCCAACAAAAGTCATCGTGAGTATTGCCGGGAGGGATGAGGCAGAATTTGCTCGACTGGCGGAACGACTGGACGGTCTGCCGGGAATTGCCGCGTTAGAATTGAATGTCTCCTGTCCCAACGTTGCCCGCGGTGTGGACTTCGGTACTGATCCGGCGAAATGTGAGGCGGTCGTTAGGTTGGTCACTCGTCAATGCAGTCTCCCAGTGTTCGCAAAACTGACGCCCAACGTCAGCCGGATTGCCGAAATCGCTCAGGCGGCTGAAGCTGGTGGAGCGGACGGGTTGAGCGTCATCAACACGGTGTTGGGAATGGCAGTGGATTGGCGACGAAGAGCCCCCATGTTGGCCAATGTTGTCGGTGGTCTGAGTGGGCCTGCCATCAAGCCGGTGGCGTTGAGATGCGTCTACGAGGTTTCACGGGCCGTCAGCATTCCAGTGATTGGAATCGGCGGCATTACGAACGTGGACGACGTGATGGAATTCTTCGTTGCCGGAGCCTCGGCCGTTCAGATCGGCACAGCGAACTATTTTGATCCACTGGTCTCGATGAAAATGCTGGACGCGTTACCGGGTTGTCTTTCCGAGGCGGGCGTCGAGACAATCAGCGAGATCGTCGGTACCCTTGGGACCGCCTTATAATGTTGGGCTTCCATCGATCAACGAATCGTGAATACAGAGAAACGATATCATGAGAGTGCTTTCAGGAATCCAGCCGACGGGCAGGTTTCATTGGGGAAATTATTTCGGCGCGATCCGCCAGTACATCGATCTTCAGCACGAAGACGAAGCGTACTATTTCATCGCCAACCTTCACGCGTTGACCACGGTTCGTGATCGGCAAGAGTTGGAGCAGCTGTCTTGGGACGCGGCCTTAGATTTGTTGGCTTTGGGACTCGATCCAAACCATGCGATCTTGTTTGTGCAATCAGACGTTCCGGAAGTATCCGAGCTCTGTTGGTTACTCATGACAATGACCCCAATGGGGCTCTTGGAACGCTGTCACGCTTACAAGGAGAAAAAGGAGAAGGGACTGACGGCCGACTCCGGACTGTTCACATATCCGGTATTGATGGCAGCGGATATTTTGGCCTATGACGCGGACATTGTTCCTGTCGGTGAGGATCAAGGACAACACATTGAAGTCTGTCGTGACATCGCCCAAAAGTTCAATCATCACCGGGGCGAAGTCTTCGTCTTACCCAAGGCAAAGATCTTGGACCAGTCGGCCAAAGTGCCCGGCACTGATGGTGAGAAGATGTCCAAGAGCTACAACAACACAATTGAGTTGTTTGAAGAACCAAAACAACTCAAAAAGAAGATCATGCGTATACAGACGGATTCTCGGCCTATGGACGAGCCGAAGGAGCCGCAGACGGACCACCTTTTTCAACTCTATTCGCTTTTCGCCTCGGTCGACGATCGAGATGAAATGGCGGACCTTTATCGACGTGGTGGGTTTGGATATGGGGAGGTGAAGAAATCGCTTGCGGCGGCGGCGGAAGCGTATTTTGGTCCGGCACGAGAACGTCGAGCCGAATTGCAGGCGCAGCCCGAACAGGTTCGGCAAATCCTTGGCGACGGTGCCGCGATGGCTCGCAAAAAAGCGTCGTCCGTGCTGAAGCGTGCGCAAGAAGCCATGGGACTGTGTCCCGGCGGGTAGACTTTATGTCACGCTGCCAAGATTTATGAGAGTGAATGGAAGTTGCTGTTGGAGTGAGGACGTAGCAATTGAGCTGCATTGGAGATTTGTCATTGGTTATTTGTCAATTGCCATGTTTCAGCGTTGGCAAACAGATGACGAAAACCTGGAACGCGGTTGCTGATTGGGAGGCCTGGACGGCATGAATGTGATCGGAATCGGTACCGACATTATCGAGTGCCTTCGCATTGCCCAGATGATTGAGAGGCACGGAGAATTGTTTCTTCGTCGCGTTTATACGCCGTTGGAGGTCGACTATTGCAACGCACGCAAAGCGGCCACGCAGCATTTCGCTGGTCGTTGGGCCGCTAAAGAGGCCGTGTTGAAGGCAATGGGAACCGGTTGGGCACGAGGGATTAGCTGGCGCGACATAGAGGTTCGCAACGACGAGCGAGGCCGCCCGTCAATCTATTTGGGCGGCGGTGCACGCGAGGTCTGCGAGACTTTGGGTGTCCTACAGATGCATATTAGTATCTCGCATTGTCGCTCGCACGCGACGGCCTACGCGATGGCGGTCGGCGCCGACGAACCGGATGAAGGTGCCGAATTGGCTTAGTTGCGAACCCACGTGTTACTGTTGCGAGGGCTTTAGCACAACGGCAGCGAGTGGTGGTAAGTCGAGAGTGAGCGAGTGGGGACGCCCCTGATGGGATTCGTCAACGGCGTCTATGCCAAGTCCATTTCCAACATTGCTGCCGTTGTAATACGACGAATCACTGTTGAAAATCTCGCGATAGGTACCACCACGTGGGACCCCCACGCGATACCCGGTCCGGATGGTCGGCGTGAAGTTACAACAGATGACGAGGAAGTCGTTGGGGTCCACGGCCTTGCGAAGGTAACAAAGGACACTATCGGACTCGCTGTGACAGTCAATCCACTCGAAACCGTGGCCGTCGAAATCCAGTTCAAAGAGAGCCAGCTCCTTTCGATAGAGCTGATTGAGATCGGCAATTAGCGATTGGACCCCGCGGTGGTTGTCGTATTCTAGCAAGTCCCACGGGAGTGGAGATTCGTGATTCCACTCGGTCCACTGGCCGAAGTCGCTCCCCATGAACAGCAGTTTTTTCCCCGGATGCGTCCACATGTACGTGTAGAGCATTCGGAGGTTGGCAAACTTTTGCCACATGTCACCGGGCATTTGGTCCAATAGGGCCCTCTTGCCATGAACGACTTCGTCGTGCGAAAAAGGCAGCGCGAAGTTCTCGGTAAACGCATAGACCAGACTGAACGTCAGTTCATTGTGGTGATGGCTGCGATGGATCGGGTCGTGGCGGAAATACCGCAGCGTGTCATTCATCCAGCCCATGTTCCACTTGATGCTGAACCCGAGGCCACCGTCACAAGTTGGACGCGACACGCCGCCCCATGCCGTCGACTCCTCGGCAATCGTCAGAACACCGGGGAATCGTTGGTGAGTGACTTCATTAAACTGTCGCACGAAATCAATCGCTTCGAGATTCTCGCGGCCACCGTACTGATTCGGAATCCACTGTCCGTCCGATCGGCTGTAATCCAAGTACAACATCGACGCAACAGCGTCCACTCGTAGTCCGTCAATGTGGAATTGGTCAATCCAGAAAAGGGCGTTGGATATGAGGAAGTTCCGAATCTCGTTGCGACCATAGTTGAAGACCATCGTGCCCCAATCAGGGTGTTCGCCCTGGCGCGGATCTTCGTGTTCATAGAGCGCTGTTCCATCGAATCGACGCAAGCCGTGCGCGTCGCGAGGGAAATGCGCCGGTACCCAGTCCAAGATCACACCTAAACCATTTTGGTGACAGTGATCTACAAAGTACATCAAGTCTTCCGGCGAGCCGTAGCGGCTGGTCGCGGCAAAATAGCCGACGGTTTGGTAACCCCAACTTGCCGTAAAAGGGTGCTCGCACACTGGTAACAACTCAACGTGCGTGTAGCCCATCTTCAGGCAATATTCCACCAACTCATGAGCGAGGTCGCGGTAGTTCATCCAGCCATTGACTTTGGAATGGTCGTGCTTCCAACTGCCAAGATGAACTTCGTAAATCGAGATCGGCTTCTGCAACGGATCTTCGCTCATTCGTTGCTGAATCCAGTCACCGTCTTCCCATTGGTGGGTCGTTAGGTCGGTCACGATGGAGGCGGTCCTCGGCGGTAATTCCGCCGCGAAGCCATAGGGGTCCGACTTTTCCAGAGATTCACCCCAGCGAGTCTTGATGCGATACTTGTAGACCTCGCCCGCCTCGAGCTCGGGGACAAACAATTCCCAGACGCCTGAATTTCCCCGCGGGCGCATCACATGTTGACGGTCGTCCCACTCGTTGAAATTGCCGACAACGGCAACGCGAGAAGCGTTCGGCGCCCAAACAGCGAAATTGACTCCAGTGACCTTGGAAACCACCCGCGGCTGGGCTCCCAACTTGCGGTACGAGTCGAAATGCTGCCCTTCGCCCAGAAGATACAGGTCCTGGTCCGAAAGCAAGGGCTGAAATGCGTAGTGGTCGTGCATGGTCTTGATTTCGCCGCTTTGGCTGGCAACCTGTAGCTGATAATCGCCTTCGGCCTCTTCTGGGTCGGAAATGATTGCTTCAAAAACTCCCGCTGCGTGGATTCGCCTCATCGGCCGTCGAATCTGCTCCGCCGAATCTACCACCCAAACTTGTTCACCATGGGGTAGAAAGGCACGAATTGCCAACGCCTTTCGGCCTTTGACTTGAACGTCGTGAGGCCCCAACAGTTCATAAGGTCTGTTGTGCGTTCCTTCAACCACTGCACGAATACTTTCCGGCGAAACTTGTCTCTGCACGTTGGCCAACTCCTTGTTGTCGTTCAATGGTTCGTGGAAGAAAAGACCCAAGACGGTCTCAGCTGGCCGTTTGGTTTTTGCCGCGGTTAGTCACCGGACTCTGTGGAAGAGGTCGGTTGGAGGCTTCAGGGGCATCATGCACAGGCAACTCTCGGTCGGTGGGGTTGGAAAATCCCCGCCCAATGGGCCATTGTTTTCAGTCGATTGGCGCGTTGATCACTCGACGTTGTCGCACTCACTGCCCGTGATCGAAAGGCATCACTCCGGGCTTCTATCCGCAAGTTGCGGATCGGTTGCCACCCCCGACAACGGACTCGATGGTATTTCAAGATCCGGTCGACCTTTCGCCACAAATCGTCGTTGTCGACAAGTCGCATGGCTCCGAAACTCTCCCAACACCAGTTGTTCTCACGCCATGCCGGTAGCCCGAATCGGAACCCCCGGGCAACATAGCGACTCGTCGTCCGCAAACTGACGCGAGACGGTTGATCGAGGGACTCCAAGCCGCGGATTACTGACAGCAGCGCCAGGCGATCGCCGGTTACGTTCGTTTCGCGGTCTGAAGCTTCGAACCGGGTGCTGCCATCGACTGCTTCCAAGATGAAACGCCAGACTCCCACCTCCGATTCATCCGGTTGTTGGAACTGTGAGAAGAGGCGGTAGTGCGGTTGTTGTTCGTTCATGACAGGCTTTGTTCTGGTAAGATGGTCCAGGCACCGGGCTTCCTGCCATGATCATTCCGCACCACCGGTCTTGGCTTGTAAGTCCGTGCGACCCGTTGGACCGACACGACCGGTAGGTCAGATGCAAGTTTCTGACTTGCGAATCCTTCAACTGTTCCCCACTATCGGCAGGAATGACCTACACTCCCCAATTTATCAAAGTAGGTTTTGGCGAAAAATGGAGTCGAGCTCTTTCCAACAATCCCCAGACAAGCGTGAATCGCCTACTCTGGCACCCCGCTCGTTGTTAGGTAAAGCCGAATATCAGGTGCCGGCCCGGTTTGGCTTAGGTGCCATCATGGCCCTGTTGACCATCTACAGCATGATTTTCGCATGGTTACGGTCCATCGGAGCGCCGCCTGGTGTCTACTTTTTCGTGGGGTCATTGGGCCTTCTCGTCTGTCTGAGCCAGATCGTGTTGGGGAGTGTTCCTCGTGGCGCATCGGTTTTGGTTGGTACCATCTATTTGCCACTTTGGTGCTTGGTGTATGTCATCTGGGTGCGGCAGATGGACCCGCTTTTCGTGGTTGGTGCGCCGTGTATCGCTCTCTTTGGAGCGTTTTTGGGCTATGCCGTTGGTACTCTAGCTGCCGGTTGCTTTATGGCAATTCATCTGCTCGAATCGTCCATTCTCAGTTGGCGTGGTGCGGACGTCGCCCATGTCGAGTCAAAATCAAAGAGTGATGTTTCCACGGAGTAGTCGACGTGACAAAACGCATTTTGATGTTGGTCGGTGATTATGTTGAAGATTACGAAGCGATGGTTCCGTACCAAATGTTGAAAATGGTCGGCTGCGAAGTGACTGCCATCTGTCCAGGTAAAGCGGCAGGTGATACCGTCGCCACAGCCATTCATGACTTTGAGGGCGAACAGACATATAGCGAGAAACGCGGACACAACTTTCGTATTGATGCCGATTTCGATACGGTGAATGAGTCGGATTACGATGGGTTGGTCATTCCCGGTGGTCGTGCGCCGGAGTACCTACGTCTGAACGAACGCGTTTTGCAGATCGTGCGTCATTTTGCCACCGTAGGTAAACCGTTAGCCGCCGTCTGCCATGGTCCGCAAATACTCGCAGCGGCAGACGTCTTGGACGGTCGCCATTGCAGCGCCTATCCTGCGGTTCGTTACGAGGTGCAGCAGAGCGGTGGAACCTACGTTCCTGCGGCGGAGACGTTTGACAATGCGCACGTTGACGACAACTTGGTAACCGCACCCGCTTGGCCCGCGCATCCAGCTTGGATTGCCGCCTTTCTCGAACTGCTGGGGATGAAAGTGACCTGGAGCGATTAGTGGTCATGGATGCCAGACGATTGCCAGGGACCAAGGGTAGAGCCGTTATACGGTTGCGTCGTGCGGAAGTCGCAACCACTGTCGAAACGCCTCGGTCAATTCCAAACACGTGTCGCCCCAGGAGTAGGGAGACTGCTGGTGAACGAGGTTGAGTGTTGGATGCCACAGCATGCGACCACTGGGGTGTTGCCATCGCCCCGCCAGGCGAAACCTACTTTGAGGCCGGGGCCGGCGTTTGCCGGCAGGATGTTAACGCCTGGAAACGAACGTTGCATTAAGTTCGTCAGTCGTGGATCGCATTCGTACCAAGGCACACGGCAACGTCGTGTTGCGTGTTCCACCGGCTTCGTGCTTGTATTGCTGAACCGTGTTCGCGGCCCGAATTGCCGTGTTCCACC
>DUDC01000014.1 GCA_012959465.1 Planctomycetaceae bacterium | reverse complement strand
ATCGACACCAATTCCACGGTCAGTGGTCGCTATCTCTGGCCGACGCACGGCCGAAATCGCGAACGATTTCTATTTCTAACACCTGATTGTCAAAGAGCTTTGCCGTCGGTTCAGTTTTTTGACCCTACGGGAATCTCGAATCGCTGAAGATGAATGATTCTCAAAGCAACATGGCAAACGCGGAACATTCGAACTATCCGGAGACGTTACCGATTCCAGAGTCCCTCCCACTACCATCACTTTAGATCGGGCGTCGTCTTCAGTCTGTAAGAAATACGGCCACAGGTGTGGTAGCCAGTCAAAGGTCCGCACGACTAACACCCTTTAGATGAACTCATGAATTCGATTGGAACCCATAATGCCTGACTTATTTTCAAAGTCGCAACTGAAGGAACGAGGCTGGGCCGACAGCAAGATCAAGAATCTACTCGACCCACCTGACGAAACTCGTCCCAACCCTCACCGCAATGGCCCCACCCGCCCTATTCAGCTTTACCGTCGGCGTCGTGTTGAGAGAGCGGAGGCCTCCCCGGACTTCCGTCATGAATGTCGCTGATTCCAAGTCCAACTTGATCATTCACCATGAACGACCTGACTTAAGCGACATTCTGATCGTGCTGCCGGAGCGACATATCGAGGGCATCGAGATCCTGACTGATGGATCTTCATAACCCCAGCGATAGCGCTCCGCAGCACGACTCTTTCACCGCGAGTCGTCCGAGAGCCTGCCTTGAATGCCAACACTAAACGCCCGACTGCAGATTCCCTTCATCCTGAAGAACGATTTCATTCAGTGTCTGTGACTCAAAGAGCAAGTAGCAACAGCAGTTACAACTCGCTCTGAACAAGTCACAGGATGCCCAAAATGGAATCGAGCCCCGGCACAACGTACAACCCTAAAGGCCCACGTGCCCCCGTCGCCTGGATCGGTGGGAAATACTATCTCGCCCGGTGGATCATCGAACAGCTTCCTCAACACCGCGTCTACGTCGAACCATTCGGCGGCATGGCCAACGTGCTCCTGAAGAAGAGCATCAGTGAAGTTGAAGTGTTCAATGACCTCGACGGACGGGTGGTCAATTTCTTTCGAGTACTTCGCGATCCGACGCAACTCGCCGAACTGACGCAAGCATGCGAGTTGACTCCCTATAGTCGCGAAGAGTTCACCGAATTCTGTGCTCAACCTGAACCGACCCACCCCGTCCAAAGGGCTCACTGGTTCTTTGTTCGATGTCGCCAGGCACGTGGTGGTATGGTCGACCAATCGGTAACGTCAAATGCGTGGGCGACAAGCATACGTAGTCGTCGAGAAATGCCGGAGCCGATCTCCAAGTACCTGTCCGCAATTGACGGCCTACCGAAAGTTGCAGACCGGTTTCGGAGAGTGGTCATCGAAGAGCTTCCTGCCGTGAAATTGATTCGCAAGTACGACAGCCCCGATTCGGTGTTCTACTGCGATCCTCCGTACCCCCGAAGCACGCTGGCTGCAAAGAGCCGCCCATTATATGACTGCGACATGACCGATGATGATCATCGTGATCTCCTGAACGCACTCCGTGAATGCAAGGGTAAAGTCCTGATCAGCAGCTATGACTCAGAACTCTACCGCGACCTGCTGTCTGACTGGCACCGCGTTGAACGATCAACCCACGTTCAGTTCTCTAACTCAGGTCAAAACCGTACCGAAGTGATCTGGCAGAACTACGACCCTCAGGTCCGCTGTTAAGCCACCAACGGCCTGAAAACGATTCCCTAATATATCCATTACTCTGAAATCGAATGCCTTCGGGAATCCAATGTCAATTGCGTTCGCAAGGAACTAAATTCTCATCGGCGAACACCGCAGTCACTCATCTTGGAATGCCACGAACTCTTGGATGTCCTCACTCGCATTTTTCAGCGTTAAAAACCTCTGAATTCATATGGAGTTTTGAACACTGAGACGTATTTTGCGTTGCTGGTTGCTAACTCATGACGGGTTCGTCCTCGGTCACTTACGGCACGACTTGGGCGCACACGAAAAGTCCATTTATACGCCATCAAAATGACTACAGTAGCGGCGGTCGGTGCCCGAGGATTGAGTATCCGAAACTGCGTTCGGTCGATGTGACTTCCGCGCCTTAGTAGCTGCGGCAACTCAGTCCCAGGAACCGGTCGTTATTTGGCGCGTGTCACAAATCGTATGAGTTGATGAGAGAACGACGGACTCGTGCCGTCTTTTGAATCCACGTTCCTGTCGAGCTTCTGATCGCCATTGATAAACGTTTCGAGCCGTACAGAGACGACTATCGTAGCGGCAAAAGACCCTCGGACCGAATGCAATCAAGTTCTTCGTGTGAAATCATCCATTCACGTTTGTTGCCGCGTCCGCACCGACGTTTCTCCGCATAGACACGTCCGAGTCGGCACCATTCGCGCACAGTGAACTCGGACTTTTCGAGTTTCCGCGCCAGGTCGGCTGTGGAGTAAAACCGTTGGACGATTCGCTAGGCATTCAAGCTTGATCGTTCTGCTGCATCAGCAACGCAAAAGGAAAGCTCGAAGAACTTCGGAACCGGGGGGCGGACGATCAGACTTCACTCCGGACGCTTTGTCAACAAACACCAGTCGCTCGTCGCAACCCGCTTCACGTCGGGCTCAATTTGAACGATCTATTAGCTCCGACTGTTCGGCCGAGTACTTTGCCCATAGCTTGTCCAGTCTGGAGGCAATTTCTGTTTCGTCGCCAACGACTAACCAGTACCGATACCGATAGGTTGACCTACGTCCCAGTAACACACGATCGACGGGAGCGACGTGCATACAGGGGCCGTCTTTCGGATCATTGCTGTGTCCACCGGCGTGTGGACCGAAGTTCCAAGTCTTGCCTGAGGTTGGCGAAAATATTGCCACTCCCTGTCCGGATGGTTCGAACATCGCCATCGCCTTGCGTGGTGGAATTGCTCGACCCCACGGAGGCCCAGGAGGCTGGCGTTCTCGCCGCCATTTGCCTTCACCAAGATAGCTTCGCACTGTGTCGAAATTGCGAGTGAAATAACATGCGGGGACTTCCTGAGGACTCAGCCTCGCGTCGCCCCAGCGATCATCCTCTCGGCGCATTGCCTGGAACTCGCATTGAACACGTACGACTCCGCCCATGTCAGGTTCCATTGACGTCCATTGACGCATCACAGCCTCGGCCTCTTCGTCGGCCATGTCCCAGAGCTTTGGGATCGTTTCTGAGTACAGAGTGCTCTCGTTGTCTTCCTTTCTGAAGACAGTTACGCGTGCCCAGGTGCCCTTGTTTCCGGATCCGCCAACACCGCCGCCCTGAATCGGATTCCATGACCACGGACTCCACGACTTACTTTGCCCTTCCTGCGTCCGATCAAGTCTGCGACCAGCGTAATAAGATTGTTGAATCAGTCGGCCGGGATCAGCAATATTGACGATGTTCTGCGAGTAGGCGGGCGAAGACAGCCACGTGATAGCGCCGCCTTTTTCGCGATCAATGCCAACCTTGGCTGAGCCGTTGTCGATCGTCAACAAGTTGGCTGCCAGTAGTGCGTCCGCGCCAATGAGACAGAAAATCATCGCCGCAAACGCTTTGCGAATTCCCCATTTCCCTCGATTTACCATCGCATTCTCCGCAGCTCCTGGATTGTTCGGCACAGGCAGCTATTTCGCCAGCGTCGCGGTCTTTCCACTCGTAGGTTTCAGTTCGATACTCTTGATTGTTGTTGTGCCGTCCGGGACCTGCAAGCGAACGTGAATCACCTTCGAGTCACCGGGCAATGTCGCCGTCAGCGTTTGCCAATCTGTCGAATGATTGCGAGCGACGTTCATTCGATTGCCTCGAGTGAATTCTTTTTCTTTAGACGTCCGCCACGCGAAGCTGATTTCCCCCTTGCCGGTTGTCTTGAGAACAACTTTGGCAGTGACCGGACCTGCCAGGTTCAAACCGTTTCTTGTCAGAAACGGCGTTTTCCGTTTGCCTTGTTTGGCGTGACTGATTTGTACACCGTCGGGCGTGCGCTTTAGTTCTCCGTTGCGAAGCTGCCATGCGAGTTTTGTGCCAGTCGTAGGTCGCGGTGTCTCCGTGGGTTTCACTCGACTTTGCGAAGCAGGTTTGCCATCGAGGTAAAAGTCGAAGTAGCCAGTGGCCGCTTTCGACATTTCGCCGGAAGCAAGACCTGGAGGATCAAGTTCATTCGCCCAGGTAGACAGTCTGGTTCGGAGTCGCGTGGCAATCTCCGGGTGCTTCGCAGCAAGGTTGTGTTTTTCTTCGAGGTCCGCTTCCAAGTCGTACAGGTACTCGCGTTCGCCGCCTCTGAGCAGTTTCCAGTTACCTTCACGGATGGCGGACTGAGCAACCCATCGCCAGGTCAGGACTTCGTGAGGTGGCGTGGTTTTCTTGCCTGTCAGATGAGGGATCAGGTTCACTCCATCTAAATCGGCCGGCTGAGTTTCGAGGCGAGCGATTTCCGCCGCCGTGGCCGCGACATCCAACGCGCTAATGGGATGGTCGTAGACCTGTCCCGCCGGAATCGTTCCGGGCCACGAGACCACGAAGGGAACGTGCATCCCACCTTCCGACAACATGCCCTTCTCACCGTTCAGGGGATCGTTCAACGATCCATCCCAACCGGGGCCGCCGCCGGGAGCATCCAGCTTGTGGATCTTCAGCGGTGCCCCATTGTCGCCGATATAAAAGATCAGCGTCTTTTCGCTGAGGCCGTGCTTTGCTAGCGTGCTTGTGATCAGTCCCACGCCATCATCAACGGCCGAGAGCATGGCCAAAGCCTGACGTCGTCGCTCGGGCATCTTGCCGGGGAATCGACTCAGGTATTTCGGTGGAGCGTCCAGCGGCACATGCGGAGCACGATACGCGACGTACAGAAAGAATGGCTCTTCCTTGTACCGCTCGATCAACGACGCGGCCGCGCGGCTGCATCCATCGACGTGGTACATCTCTGGCGGCAGGTTCGATATCGGTCGATCCTTGCCATCGAGAGTAATGTTCGACGCAAACGGTCGTCCGGAATTCTGGTTAAAAACATGCCGAAATCCGTGGTCGGTGATCTTCGGCCCGGGGCCAAGATGCCACTTGCCGAACTGAGCCGTCACATAGCCGGCGTCCTGCAACCGCTCGGCGATCGTCACTTCCTTGTTGAATCCACTCAGGTCTCTGCCATTCGCCTCGACACCAAATCGCGATTGAAACTTGCCGACCATCAAACCCGCTCGCGACGGAATGCACTGCGGAGCGGTGCTGTACCCGTGCCGCGCCAGCACGCCGCCCTTCGCCAGAGCGTCGACATGCGGCGTCTTGATATCGTCCAGCACTCCCTGGCAGGAAAGATCGGCGTGCCCGTGATCGTCGGTGTAGAAAACGATAATGTTGGGCCGCGAATCAGCCGCGTCAGAGACAGTCGCGACGCACCAAAGGGCAAACGTCAGAGTCAAAGCCATCGTCTTCATTTCATCACCTTCTCTTGATTGTTGGCATTGTTACTACGGAATCCGCTGAGAGCCTTCGCTCAGAAACTCCACTTACGAATCACGGTTCCATCCGCAGTTTTCAAGCTGACGTCAGAGATCTTGATCTTCCCTGCCGCACGTGAAGGATCGATGCGAACAGCGAGCACCGGTTGCTTTGCAGGCAACGGCACAGAATAGTTGTGCATGTTGCCGTCGTGTTGAACGTCAAAACGCTGGCTGCGGTCAGCGATGAACGGAGGATTCACTCCCTGTTCCTGCCAGAAAACCTGGCCGTAGCCTGACGAATCCGATGCCATCGTGACGTGTAGTACAAGGTCCTGCGCCGTTGCGGGCTTGGGAAGTCGCGCTGAGATATGCGGATCGCCACCGGTACTTGTCAGAATCAACATGCCGTCCTTTTTCGCCAGCTTCGTTGTGCCTTCTGGCTGCCATCCTGCGACCGGCTTACCGCGAGGTTGCTTCTTCGGAGTGCTGACTCCGCCCTTTAGCTTCGCTTTGCCTTCCAATTCAGGCCGGTACTTTGCCGCGTCGAATTTCGGATTGGGCAGCGGCAAAACGGCGTTCGTGTCTGCCAGGAAATCATCGATTAACGCGTCGAGTTCCTTCACAAGTTCGGGCCGTTCGGATGCGAGATTCGTTTGTTCGCCGATATCGTCCTTGAGGTTGTACAATTTGTAGCGGTGCTGCTTATCGTCGTCGCCGAAAAAGACGCGGATCAGTTTCCAATCGCGACGATGCACGCTGACCGCCGCTGGCATCCATTCGGGAATCGGAGGGCTGTGCGGGAAGTAGGTGAAGATGGCATCGCGATCCAGCGACTTACCCTCAAGAGCCGGCACGACACTGATACCGTCGAATGACTGTCCGGCCTGAGGCTCAATGGACAGCATTTCCAGCAGTGTCGGATAGAAATCGCTGCTTTGAATCACTTCATCACTGCGGGAACCAGCTTCGATTTGTCCCGGATACGCGACGATTGCGGGACCGCGGACTCCACCTTCGTACATGTTCGCCTTGCCACCTCGTAACGGAGAATTGCTGGTCGCGGACGTGCCATCGACTTCGTTGTACATGTTCCCGCCGTTGTCCGACGCGAACATGATGATGGTGTTGTCGGCGATCTTCAGACGATCCAAAGTGTCCAGCAAAGTACCGACGGCGTCGTCCATACTTTCAATCATGGCGGCGTAGGTGGGACTGCGCTGCGGATCTTTCGGATCGATGACTTTCCTATATTCGTCGATCAATTTCTGCTTCGCGTCGAACGGAGCGTGCACGCTGAACATCCAGTAGTTCAGGAAAAATGATTCGTCCTTGTGCTGTTCGAGAAACGCGACGGCTTCCTTCGCCATGCGGTCTTCAAGATGTTCGTCGGGAATCAGTGGGTCGTGGTCGAAGTCCTTGAACTTCCAGGGAGCCACGTAGCTTCCCGCGGGTCCCGGTCCGGGATGATGTGGAACATCGACATCGAAACCATGTTCCAATGGTGAATATGGTTCCGCGCCAAGATGCCATTTGCCGAAATGGCCGGTTGCGTAGCCGTTGTCCTTGAACATTTCCGCCAGCGTGTAGTACTTGGTGTCCAGGCGAGACACGGGGTTCGGAAACGTCGCCTTGTGATTGGCCGGGCCGGTGGGATTCGCCGTCGCTTCCAGCGTCACCCGCGGCAAGTGACAGTTGGGAGTCGTGATGCCGTGTCGAGCCGGACTGAGCCCCGTCAATACACTGGCTCGGGTTGGCGAACAGAGCGGACTGGACGAATAGGCTCGAGTAAACGTCATGCCTCGTTTTGCAAGACGTTCGATATTCGGAGTCTTGTAAAACTTCGTGGTGCCGAACAGCGTCGTGTCGCTCCAGCCGAGATCGTCGGCCAGGATAAACACAACGTTGGGCGATGTCCGAGCCGGTCTAGCATTTGACTTTCCATCCGATTGCGGCTGCGCTTGCCCTGAGGCCGCGGAGACGGCGATTGGAGCAAGCGCGAGCGTTATTTGGAGTATCGCAATTCTCATAGTCTTCATCTTACTCTTGAACCTGGAGGCCAGGCGGGGACTTCGTGACTCTTTCATGTCGTCTGTACCTCACTCATGGGCCTATCGAGCACTCGGCTTACGTCTCGGTGGTACATACGTAACGCCAGGTGGCTCATGATGAGCAGGAATCTCTTTGCGCATCTTCTTCTTTATTCCTGCATATTCAGGATCATCTGCGAGGTTATTCCATTCCCAGCGATCCTTCTCGTGATCGTAGAGCTCTTCGGTCCCGTCAGCGTACGTGATGTAGCGGTAGCGCAGAGATCGAAGGCCGTAGTTCTTGTAGCCGAAGACCGTCAGGGAGGTTTTGTCCCACGAGGCTTCGGGATTTTTCATCAGGACGGTGAGGTCGTTGCCTTCCAGTTGGTTTTCAGGGGGTTCGCAGCCGGTCAGGGAGGCGAGGGTCGGATAGATGTCGAGCAGGTTCACCGGCTTGGCGCTGGTCGAACCGGGCTGCGTCACTCCGGGGGCGACCCATACCAGGTTGACCCGGGTGGCCCTTTCCCAGAGGGAGTATTTTGCCCAACGCTCTTTTTCGCCAAGCTGAAAACCGTGGTCGCTCCACAGCACGATGATGGTGTTGTCGGCGTATTTGGATTCTTCAAGGGCTCCGACGATCTGGCCAATGAGATCATCCGCCATGGCCGAGCACGCGAGGTAAGCCTGGATTGCGTGCTTCCACTGACCGGCAGCCCTGATCTTTTTCAGCCACGGATTGTGCGCCATTTTTGAATGGGCCCCGGGTACATCTTCCAAATCATTTTCCCGGTAGCCTTCCGGAAGCTAGATCTCCTCCAGAGGGAACCGATCGC
>DUDC01000013.1 GCA_012959465.1 Planctomycetaceae bacterium | reverse complement strand
TATCTTCGAATTCAAAGATCGGATTGGTTCGCTCGACGGTCCGCAGTCGGTAGGAGCCCGCACCCAAAACGATCAGCGGCCCGCCTGCCCCTGTAAATGGTCGTTGTACATTGCCACTCAGACCGCCCAACCAAAAGAAGATCGAATCGGGCGGAGTAGGACGACGGGGCTGTGCCGGTGTATGGTTGTCGATTTCCTGTTTGAGGTAGTTTTTGAAATGACTCACTTCGATTGGCGCGATCTTAGGGAACGCTCTTCGCAAGTGACCAATGATTGTGGTGCTATCAAAAACGGCTGTTAAAATATTGTCTGAGTTCCAGTCGTGGTAGTTGACCATCTCGGAAAAGTCCGGCGGATAATCACCGTACTTGTCTTTGTATAGTTCCACCGCCTGCTCTAATTTGGCGATATCGGTAGCTGTGCGAAAGTCCTTTGTTCTCCGCATGACGGCGCCGATGGCCGGGATTAGTAGCGCGACCAGCATGCCGATGATGACGATCACAGTCAGCAGCTCGACCAGCGTGAACGCTTGATGTGGACGATTCCCAGACATTGCAATACTCCATCCAAATTAGAAGTTCGTTTGATTGAATTTCAATATTGGTTTCAGTGACGGCAGCGCGCTTAGCCACTGAGACTAGTGATCAAGCTGACCAATGGCATGAACAACGAAATGACGATGAAGCCGACGGCACCACCCAAGAAGACGATCAACAACGGTTCTAACAACGCCATCAAGCCGTCGGTCAAGGTGCGGACCTCTTCGTCGAACGTGTCGGCCACCTTAAACAGCATGGTGTCCAATTCGCCCGTCTCTTCACCGACGTCTACCATGTTGACTACCAGGTCGTCGACAATGCGGCCGTTCATTCTCATTAGGTAAAAAAGCGCACCCAATATGGCCCCGACGCCGGCCAGTTTGACGGCGATTGAGGCAACGGCGGGCATGAATAGGATCGGTAGACAGGGGAACACGCCAACCATCATCCAGAAGAAGAGGGCCACCGGATGGAAACCCGGTTTTGAGTTATCCTTCAACGGTTTGGCGATCGATTCGCCCTCGCGGATCGACTCGGTGACGCGTCCATACAGTCGTTCGAACAGTGCATTGCCGGCCGTTTCACGCGTGATGGTGAGCCCCTCCAAAATGGGCACACCACTAGCGACCAGCGTGCCTAACGTTCGAGTGGTCCGTGCCATCGTGTTCTTTTCGATCAGCTTGCCCAAAATGGGCACCTTCAAAATGAACATGTCATAGCCCATACGGCCAACGCGGAACTTGCGTATCAACTTGACAAACAGCCAAGCCCCGATCGGGAAGGCCGGGATCAAGAACCACCAATCGACAATCCAGTCGGAGACCGAGATGAGCAGTTCGGTCGCTGCCGGAAGGGTCAGTTCGAAGTCCTCGAACATCTCGCGGAACACGGGAACGATTTTAAGCATGATGAATGTTAAGATACCGACAGCTACCATGATGACGACGATCGGATAGATCATCGCACCTTTGACTTTCCGTTTCAGCGACTCGGCCCGTTCCATGAACTCGGCCAGACGTTGCAGAATGATCTCCAAGGCACCACCGGCCTCACCCGCTTTGATCATGTTGATGTAAAGGCGGTTAAACACACGGGGAGACTTGGCCATCGCCTCCGACAGCGTGGAACCGCCTTCGATTTCGTCACAGACATCCAGCAGAGCATTTTTCAGCCGTCCGGGCTTCGAGTTACCCTCAAGAATCTTGAGGCTCCGCAGGATCGGCAGTCCGGCGTCTTGCAGGATGGAGAGTTGCCGAGTGAACGTCGTGATGAGCTTCGTGCTGGCCCCGCCGACGGCAAACGATCGCTTCTTGCGACTGGCCATGCGGGCCGTCTTGGCCTGCTTTTTGACCTGGATTTTGGTGACAAAATAGCCCATCTGACGAATCGTCGTTTGGGCATCCTCTTCGGTCGCCGCCTCGATCACGTCACGGATTTCCTGGCCCGTGGCGTCCATGGCTTCAAACTGAAAGGTTGGCATTGCCGCTTCCTCAATTATGTTGACTCGATGTTCAGCTCGCCGCGACGAACTCCCGTCCGCCGACCCCGTGTGTGTTGACTAACTGATTCTCATCAAGTGTCGTAATGCATATTTGTGCGATGCAGAAACTGATTCATGCATCGACGATTGTCTCTCGAATGACCTCTTCGGTGGTGGTCGTTCCGTCGTGCGCAAATGCGATCCCCGCATCGCGTAGTGTTATCATTCCATAGCCGCGCGCCGTGTCACGAAGTTGGTCCGTCGTGGCGTTGTTCATGATCATTTCGCGCAATTCGTCGTTCATTATCATCAACTCGAACAATCCCACACGACCCTTGTAACCGGTGTTATTGCAAATGTCGCAGCCCGCTCCACGATAGAATTTTTTACCGTTGATCGCGTCGCGACTGAGGCCCAGTTCCAGTAGCGTGTCATCCGTGGCCTCGACTTCTTCGCGACACTGAATGCAGACTCGTCGTACCAACCGTTGTGCCAAGATGGCTTCCACGGTGGCCGTGATCAAGAACGTGGGAACTCCCATGTCCTTCATACGTGTAATCGTGCTGGGCGCATCGTTCGTGTGCAGCGTGCTGAACACCGTGTGGCCGGTAAGTGAAGCTTGTACCGCGATCTCCGCCGTCTCGACGTCGCGGATTTCCCCGACCAGAATCTTGTCCGGATCCTGCCGCAAGATCGACCGCAGGGCCGAGGCAAACGTCACACCGATGTCCGGATCAATCGCGATCTGGATGATCCCTTCAATGTCGTATTCTACCGGGTCTTCGGTCGTGATGATCTTGTCCGTAATCACGTTGAGTTCGCTCAATGCCGAATAGAGCGTTGTCGTCTTGCCCGATCCGGTCGGGCCGGTAACCAAAACGATGCCGTTGGGAATTTCGATCACTTTGCGAAACTCGGCCATGATCTCGTCGGCCATGCCGATATTCTTCAAGTCGAGTGAAACGACCGAACGATCGAGGATCCGCATCACCACGCTTTCGCCGAACATGGTCGGCAAGACACTGACCCGCAAGTCGACCGGGTGCCCGCCAACGGTCAATTCGATACGTCCGTCTTGTGGCAAACGTCGTTCGGCGATGTCCAAGTTGGACATCACTTTGATTCGAGTGGTGATCGCGAAGGCCAAGTGGCGTGGAGGCGGTACCATTTCGTACAACACTCCGTCGGCCTTGATCCGAATGCGGAATTCGTCCTCAAACGGCTCGAAATGGACGTCGCTGGCATGGTCCTTAATCGCTAACAACAACACCATGTTGAGCAGTTTGCGAACCGGAGCGCTATCTGCCAACGCCTCGACGTCCGCCAATTCCAACGGCCCGTCCGATTCGACCGCCGCCGCCGCCTTCTTCAACTCCTCGTCGTTCTCCAGATCGACGATGATGCTCTCGACCGTCTCGGTATCGGAATCGTAATGCCGCGCCAAGGCTGCGATCACGTCCCGCTCGGTGGCGACGAGCACGTCGATGTCGTATCCCAACAGCGTTCGCAACTCGTCTTGGATGCGGAGGTTCTGCGGATCGCACGTCGCCACGGTGAGTGTTGGACCTTCCTCGTCAAAGCGGACGGGGATCACGCGATACATCTGGCCCATGGTCTCGGTCAGCAGGCTGATCACCTCGTGCGGCGGGCTGAAGTCGCCCAGATCGATGACCTGCAGACTCATTTGTTCGGCCAACGCCTGCACCAACTGTTCGTCGGTGATCATCTGCATTTCTTCGGCGATTTTGCCGATAAGCTCGCCTGGCTGTTGCTCTTGTTCTTCAAGCAACAGCTCTAGCTGTTCATCGGTGATATGACCGAGGTCAACAAAAATCTGTCCGATACGCCGAATCGCCATCTGTCACCTATAACTCGCTGTGTCTGTCACGCGACTTTCTGTCGCGGGAGGGACTCGTTTTTGTGATCTGCTGATTGGTAATACTTGATTTGCAAGTGGTGGGTCCGTCCGTCAGAGTTTTGATGTAAGCAAACGTTGCGTTTACCCTTCTACCCTTCTACACTTCCTCCTCTTCCTCCTCGATTCCCTCTTCCAGTGCCCGTCGATAGGCGACAATTCGTTTTGCCAAGTCGTCTTGCCGTTGAGCCTTGGCCAACGCGTCTTCCACCGTGATGATTCCGTCTTGCCAATGATAAAACAGGGCGTCGTCCATCAGTTGCATTCCGTGCTTGGCACCCGTCTGAATGGCCGAGTTGATTCGGAACGTCTTGTTTTCACGAATCAAGTTGGCGATACCTGATGTGACGACCAATACCTCGTACGCCGCCACCCGGCCTCCACCGATTCTCGGAACGAGCGTTTGAGCGAGCACGCCGATGATCGATGTGGAAAGCTGTGTTCGAATTTGATCTTGCAGGTTGCCTGGGAAGGCGTCGATGATTCGGTTGATCGTGCCCTGAGCGCTGTTGGTGTGCAGGGTGCCAAACACTACGTGCCCGGTTTCTGCAGCCGAAATGGCCGCCTCGATCGTCTCGAGGTCACGCAATTCGCCGACCAGGATCACGTCCGGATCCTGACGCAAAGCTCGGCGGATCGCCTCCGAGAAACTCGGTACGTCGACGCCAACTTCGCGTTGATTAATCGTGGACTTATTGTGGTAATGGAAGAACTCGATCGGGTCCTCGATCGTGATGATGTGGTGGTCGACCGTCTTGTTGATGTGGTTCACCAAACTGGCCAGCGTGGTACTTTTCCCCGAGCCGGTTGGACCAGTGACCAGAAAGAGTCCACGTGGCTTGAAGACCAAATTGACCACTTCCTTCGGAAGCCCTAACTCTTCCGGGCTTAACATGGTCGTCGGAATTTGACGCAGCACCATCGAGATGTTGCCACGCTGCTTGAAAATCGAGACACGAAAGCGAGCCATGTCGCCAAAAGCGAAGCCGAAGTCCGATCCGCCAGCTTCCTGTAGTTCACGCTGGCACCGCTCCGGAGCGATACTCTTCATCAGCGCTACGGCGTCTTCCGGCTCGAGTTCCTTCGTTTCCAACTTCCGCAGTCGGCCATGCAAGCGAAAGACGGGAGGCTGGCCAACGACGATGTGGATATCACTGGCGCCCTGCTTTACGGCTGCGTGCAACAGTTTGTCAATAAGGATCGTAGCCATGGGGCGTGCCACACATTACATGGTGAAGGGTTGGGGCATGGTGAAGGGTTGGGAATGGTGAAGGGTTGGGAAAGGTCGTCGAAACCATCCCGAATTCACTTCTGTCGGTGATGAGAAAAAGAAAAGGACTCGAATCGATCCGACCCCGGCTGATGGGGCATTATTAGGCAAATTCGACGATAATTCAAAACAAAAGAGATATTTTTAGGGGCTGAGGGCCCGTTTTTTATCGATCGGAAATGTAAAAAATGCGGCCGCTGGCGCGGAATTCAGAGCGATATGTTGATCTCGGTGTCGCTTCGTTTGGCCACTCGGTAGACCTCGTCCAAGGTCGTGATTCCGTTGAGAACCTTGAGTAAACCGTCCTGGTAGAGCGTTTTTAGGCCTTGGCCCAACGCGGCCCCCCGGATTTCCTCGGCCGACTTGTTGCTAAAGATCAGGTCGCGAATTAACGCGGTAACCCGCATTAACTCGATGATTCCAATGCGTCCGCGGTACCCATTCTTCTGGCAGTGGCTGCATCCCTTACCTCGCATGAAGGTCGCCTCGGCTGCCCTTTCGGCCGAGATTCCGGCGTCCCGCAAGACCGCATCGGTGATCTCCACTGGTGCTCGACAACGGGAGCAATTGACTCGGACCAACCGTTGCGCCATGATTGCCACCACACTGCTGGCGACCAGATAATTGGGCACACCCATGTCGATCATGCGTGTAACAGCACTAGGCGCATCGTTCGTATGCAGCGTACTGAAAACCAAGTGTCCAGTTAAGCTGGCCTGGATTCCCATCGATGCCGTCTCTTCATCTCGCATTTCACCCACGAGGATGATATTGGGTGCTTGACGCAACATCGAGCGGATAATGCGAGAGAAGTCGAGTCCGATGTGGTGTCTGACTTCGCACTGGTTGATGCCCGGCAAGTAGTATTCCACCGGGTCCTCCGCCGTAATGATCTTGCGGTCTGGGCGATTGAGGGCGTTGAGGGCGGCGTAGAGGGTGGTGGTTTTCCCCGATCCGGTTGGACCGGTCACCAGGATAATTCCATTGGGGCGGCGGATCAGCTGCTGGAAGACCTGGAAATTGTCTTCCGAGAGGCCGAGTTGACGGATGCCGATCTTGATGTTGTCTTTGTCCAAGAGCCGCATCACGATCGATTGGCCGTGGTTGGTCGGGATCACGCTGACTCTCAGATCGAGCTCTTTGTCGCCCACGGTCACTTTGATCCGACCGTCCTGTGCTCGCCGACGTTCGGCAATGTCCATGCGGCCCAGGATCTTGATACGGGAGAGGATCGACGCCAAAAGTCGACGGGGCGTGTTGTCACGTTCCATCAACACGCCATCGATCCGGTATCGGATCCGCACGCGTTTTTCGAAGGGCTCGATGTGGATGTCGCTGGCTCGAAGTTGCACAGCTTCCTGGATCATGATGTGAACCAGTTTGACGATCGGGGCCGAGTTCTCATCCACCGACTCATCGTCGGAAATCGAACCCTCCTCAGTCTCGGTAAAGTCGATGGCCGTGTCGGTGAATTCCTGCAACATCGAGTCAGCCGACTCACCTTCGATCTGCCCATAGTAGCGGTTGATATGCTCGGTGATCACGTCGCGAGGAGCCAAGGCGATTTCGATCGTACGGGCGAGAATGAATCGCAGTTTCTCAAACGTCTCGATCTCCATCGGGTCGGCGACGATCACCTTCAGTGATTCGCCTTCGGCCGACATCGGTAAGACCGTGTTTTCGCGCGCCACCGATTCGGGAACCAATTCGATCACTTCGTCGGGAATCGATATCTCTTTGAGGTCCACGTAGTCCAGGTTGTGTTGTTCGGCCATCGCCAACATGACTTCCCCACCCTCGGCATATCCTAGGCGAGTTAGGCAGTCTGCAGTGTCCATGCTCTGTTCTCGAGCCATCTGTTCCGCTTCGGACAGCTGGTCAAGGCTTACAACGCCTTTGCGGAGCAGGATTTCCCGATAATCGGCCATGGTGTCGGACCTCTGTAAAAAACAACAAAAGCGAATAGCGTTTGGCGAATGCCTATCCTAGTGTGAACAATCCGAGGCCGCCATTCAAGACACAGAGCGAATTAACCCTGCAGGGGGGTGATGTCTGGGTGTTCCGAGCGGCGTTCTAAACGCTCCGTGGGCTTGCACCGCGCGGCCAGCGCGTTCGCGGCCAGCCACCGATGTCTTGACTCCACCGGACAAATGACAATTGATAAATTACTAATGACAAATAGAATCCAGCCCCGTTCCCATCGTGTTCGCAGCACATCAGCACACCAATTCCACCTCCCGAGAATCATGAGTCTACCAGGTACGATTGTTTGGCCGCGGAGCCGAGTACCACTCGAACCGGGGCAGGTGATGTTGTCGTTTGACGATGGCCCCAACCACCATCCCGGTACGACCGATCGTTTGCTGGACGTATTGGAGCAAGCGGGTGTGTTGGCCAGTTTTTGTGTGGTCGGTCGGCAGGCGGCCCGGCGACCTGACCTAGTGCAGCGGATCTTCGAACAGGGGCATTGCCTGGTCAATCACTCCCAGACGCATCCCTTCCCGCCGCCGACCTCCTCTGCCCGCTGGCTGTCAGAGATCGACGAGTGTGATTCTGTGTTGGCAAACGTTTTAGGGCAGCCAGATTTTCGGTCGTCGTCCTTTCGGCCCCCTTACGGGATATTGACGCCCAGCATACGTCGAGCCCTGCGGCTGCGTTCGATGCGAGTTTCCCCGATCACCTACTACGCATTCGATACCTATTTCTCGCCCGCCAACTCGAGCCGAGTTGTGGAACGGATCGTTCGCAACGCTCGAAACCACGGTGGTGGAGCGTATGTCCTGCACGATTATCGCTACCGCCGGCGAGACAGTCGGCGGTGCGCCTGGCCCCGTTCTTCGGCCAACCGATCGTGGGTCCCCGATGCGACTCGACAGATCATCGAGCGAGTGACGGCGATGGGGTTTTCGTTTGTCTCGCTTGACGCGCGCCTATAATTGTAACGGACGTCCGAAATCGAACGATCATTGACCCGCGTGTCGAGTGTTACAATCCATTGGACCGCTAAAAACTGCGTCCCGATCGAGCTGAGGGCATAGAATGGTCGATTTGGTCATTGTTACCGATGCGGGTCTGGACGGAGTGGCGGGCGACGACGGGGAAAACGCACCTTTACTATAACCGCAAAGAAAATTGACCGATGCTGCAT